>JANTGY010000043.1 GCA_024762695.1 Anaerolineae bacterium | reverse complement strand
ACGTGGCCGCCATCATCTACGGTGATAACGGCCGTTGTGCTGGGGGTCTGCTTTGTACAAACGACTACTTTCATGAAAACCTCCGTAATGCGTAAAACGTAAAACGTAATGGGAAACCCATTACGTTTTACGTTTTACGTTTTTAAACTTCCATCAATAAAGATTCATTCAATTCCTTAAAACGTTCGGCGAACGTCTCATTCGTAAATTCAAAGGCAGTAGCTTGCCAGGAGAAATCGGTTAAGCTGGCTGATTGGAGGATGGCTTGTTGAGCGGGCAGCATTGCCCTGCGCTGCGCGCGTTGGAACAACTGGCGGACAAGTTCGGCAAAAACCAGCGCCAATGCCAGAGCAACCAATAACCGCAGCGGCAATGACATCCCCGACGGCATTAACGTCCAAACAACAACCAGCGATAAAGCCGCCATGCTCCCCGCCGCCAACCAACCAATTTTCCCCAGACGCTCCCCCTTGCCTGATTGGCGGTTCAATTCTCGCCAACAATTGGCGCATAAAGGAGCCTCCACCAGCCGTGTCAGCCGCCCAATTCGCTTCTTCAATAGCATCTTATGCGTCCCTGGTTCGCCGCAGTGCGAACAAATGCCGGGGAATTTGATCGTTTGATTCGGGCGAACTTTTATTTTGACTGGATGGCTCATAATTGCTCTAAAACGTGATGCGTAATTAGAAATCCTCACGTTTGAGGATGAAGGGTAACTTCACCCCGGCCAGAAAAAAGATAATCGGATTATAACTTTTTGAAAGGGGGAAAGCAACATGATGCAGTGCGTTATAACGCGGCAGGTTAGTTTATTAGCGCATGATGGTTTTCTGAGCGTTTGATAGGGACGGTTGACATTGCTGTGCGCGTATGTCATAATGCGACCATCATTTCATTGATCTGGCAGTTTTTAAAATTGCCCCGCTATCTTTTATGAAAAGGAGGTGGTGCTTATGGATAGTAGTTTATCTAAACGCACCGTAGCGCCTCCTTCTCAGAAGAGTAGGTAAGCGCTACGGTGCAACAAAGGCCTCGTTTTCGGACGGGGTCTTTGGTTTTTTAGAAGCTATCAGCTTGTCAGCCAGTCAGCATTTCAGCCGATCGGCAATAGCTGAAATGCCGATTAGCTGAGGGGTGTGTTTCATCTCAGTTGATGTATCGGGAATTCCAATTCCCGATACACGCACTTTTCTCAACTCATTTGAAATGCTCCCTTAGCTGAGTTGCTTAATTTCTATTAGAGGTTTTATGAAACGGATTCCGGTGATTATTTTTGGCGTGGGGGGCGTGGGACAGGCGTTGTTGCGGCAGATTGTAGACGGCCGTATCCCCACCGCCACGCGTAATCAAATCCAATTCGATGTGGTGGCCGTCGCCGACAGCCAAAGTTTGCTTTGGGAACCGGAAGGATTGTCAGACGAACAACTTTTAGCCGCTATTGAAGCCAAGCATTTAGATTTGCCGGTTAATCCTGAAGGATGCCGCCAAACCCGCCTCACAGGCGAACGGCCGTCTAACCTCGACATCATAGACTTCGCCCCCGCCGCCGAACTGGAAAACGCCATCGTCGTTGACGTGACCGCCCAAGACAGCATGGAACCCATTTTAGACAGCGCATTGTCGCTAAATTACGGCGTCGTGATGGCTAACAAGAAGGCATTGGCCGGCCCCTGGGCAACCGCGCAAAAATACTTCAACCACCTCCGCATTCGCTGCGAATCCACCGTTGGCGGCGGTCAGCCCGTCATCGCCGCGCTGCGTAATTTGCTGGACACCAACGACCCCATTCGCCAGATTGAAGGGCAGTTAAGCGGCACGCTAGGCTTCATTTGCCGTCAGCTAGACGCGGGTGTCGCTTTCTCGCAGGCCATGGCCCAGGCCAAAGCAAAGGGCTTCACCGAACCCGACCCACGCGAAGATTTAGGTGGCCTGGATGTGATGCGTAAGGTGATGATTTTGGGGCGGATGGCTGGCTGGCCTTTGGAAACGGCCGATATCCAAGTCGAATCCCTTTACCCGGAAACAATGGCCGATTTATCGGTTCCCCAATTTATGCGGGCGGCCACCGAATTGGATGAGGCGATGCGCCAGCGGGTGGAAGAGGCGGCAGATGAGGGGAAGGTTTTGCGGTATACGGCCGTTCTCGAAGAAGGGCGTGGCACAGTCGGCTTGAAAGCGGTCCCCGCCCACAGTCCACTGGCGAATTTGAAATATATTAGTTTTAGAAGCGACCGCTACAATGATGAACCATTACTCATCGGCGGCAAAGGCGCCGGGGTGGAGATGACTGCCGCTGGCGTTTTGGGCGACATGATTGATCTTGTGCGAGAGATGTAGTCGTTTCGCTTAAAGCTAAAAATCCCAATCCGGTTTGGGCCGCGGCAACCGCAAAATTCGATCCAATGCCGCCATCAAATCGGGCGGCCCGATTAGTTTATCGGTCACTGCTAATCCCGTTGCTGGACGCACCCCCAACCACATCCGCGTAAATGCGCCAACTGAGGCGGTCAACGTCGGCAATTTGGCGTCCTTGCCCTGCTTAGCGGCCGACTCGTTCCCCAGCGTAATCACATAGTCTCCACCTATACCCTGCCAAGGCGCATCTCGGTCTAGATACTTGGCAATCGGATCGTGCAAATCCAGATTGAAGCGAACAGGGGCGCCGGGTAAATGGGTTTGCGCCAGACAGCCGGGCAAATCGCAAATGCGCGCCTGCCAGTATGCGGTAGCCCGATTCACATTCTCGTATTCTGATTTGGCCGTCAGTTGGCGATAACGGAACGGTTGAGCAATTAAATCCTGAATTTGCACATACCCTGGTTCGCGCATCCGCACTAACCGTACCTGATCGCCCAGGCTTTTTAGCAAGCCCATTAATTCCAGGAATTGCGCCCAGGTCTGGTAAGCCATCATCAAAATAGCGTAAGGGCCGTGCTCGCCTTTGGCGCGGCACCAGAAAAAATGGCTCAATTCCCCGTTGGCGCCGTCCTCATAACCCAGGCCAAAGCCGCTTTTGGACCAGCCGATTTCTCCATGCGTATACGCTTCTGGCATGAGGTTGATGCCGCCATGAACGCGCTGTCGCGCCAACATGGCCTGGTGCATGACGGCCCAATCATCTTTGCTTAAGCGGCGGGGCACACGCGGTTTGGCGCTGAGACGAAGTTGAGCCGGATCGAAGCCAATCCAATGCTCGTAGCTGCCGGCGCCATAGCCAAGCTGATTGTAAAAGCCTTGCTCAAAGATGCCCAACGCGCTGACCTGCGCCCCAGCGGCTGCCTCAGCAGCAACGAGTTGGGCAGTGAGGCGTTTGGCGAGTCCTTGTTTGCGGGCAATGCGGCTGGTGGTAACGGCCGTAACCGCCGCCAAGTTCAAATCCTCATCCAAATAACGAATCGTCCCCGGCATGGCCGCCGCCAGACATTCCGCTTCGCCATTTAGCTCCGCCACTAGCGTGCGTCCGCCGCTGAGAAAGACATCCAGCCCCGCCTTATGGTCGGCGCTGTTGTCGCTCCACCCAATTTCATGCCAGATGCGATGCACCGCTTCCTTATCTGTTTCCTGGTTGTAATCGCGATGAATCATGAAGGTTCTCCTCGGTTAACATGCTTGTCGTAAGGTACGTACTCTTCGGAGTACCGTCTGCCAAACGCCACTCCGAAGAGTACGTGGCTAACTACGAGCAGATAATGGCATCTCCTACTGTAAAAATCATGAGAATCAAAAACTTGGAGATATCGATGTCGTATTTTGTGGCAAGTGACAGGTGGCAAGTCATTATTTGTAGAACGGCTTGCCACCTGCCACCCGCTTCCCTTTATTCCAAACAGCCGCTTTCGGGGTGGTGACGCGGGTCAATCAAAAGAATGGCGGCGACAACGTTGATTGCCATGAGCGCCGCGCCGCCGGATAACAAAATCGGATAAGAGATTGTGCCAATCAAGGCGCCGGCCGCGAGCGGCAGCAAACTAACTGGCGTCAACAAAGTGTTTTGCAAGGCGACACAGGTGGGTCGCAGTTCGACGGAGGCCATTTCCAGGATGAAATTGCTGTAACCCAGCCGCATCCCGCTGATGGTGGCGCCCAACAAGGCGAAGACAGGCAAGAATAACGCGGGCGTCGTGGCGGGGACGAGTAAAGCCAAGAGCGGAGTCAAGCCGCCGGTAACGGCCGTGCCCACAATCACGCTCCGGTTGCCAAACTTATCCCCCAGCCAGCCCCACAGCAAATTGGACAGCGCCCCGCCAGCCATTTGCGCCGACAAATAAAGGCCGACCGTGCCCGCATCCACCCCGATTTCATTGCGGGCATAGACAACGTAAAAGGGGGCCAGGGCCAGTACGGCCGTCGTCAATCCTCGCGCCCATAACAAACGACGGAAGTTGGTATTCTGCCGCGCCAATCCCCAGGCCCGCCGCAGCAAATCGCCCACCGACTGCGAAACCCGTTTTGTTGGGTAAACCGGCTCCCGAATCAGAGCAAAACCGGTAAAGGCGATAAGCAAACCGACCGCGCTCAACAAAAAAATCAACGCATAGTTGGCCGGATAAGGGAAACGCAGTTCATTGTCCAAAATAAACTTGACCACATAGCCCGCCCCAATCGCCAGCGCGTAGCCCACCAACTGCTTCCAGCCCGTAAAACGGCCGCGTCGCTGCGCCGGAATCGCTTTCGAGAAAATATCGGCGTACAACACCGTCCCCATGCCGCCAGCAATCGAAAACAGGCTAAATAACGTGATGAGGACGGCCAGCACCAGGCCGGGCCGCGTCGCGCCGAAAGCGAACGTCAGATAAGCCAAAATCGCCCAAGAAACCCAGCGCGTGGTGATTACCCACAATAAATAGGGCTTTTTTCGCGGCCTATCTTCCAGCAGATAGGCGGTAAACATTTGCGGTACAATTTCGCCAAATCCGCGCACAGCGGCCATCAGGCCAATGGCAATGGTGGAGGGCGTAAGCAGGGCCACGAAGGAAGGCAAAACAGTGTGAATGCTGCCAAATGCATCGGCAGCCTGGAAAAAGATACCGTGTACCAGCCCGGCAAAGAAGTTGCGTTGATAAAATTTTTCGCTCTCAGCTTCAGCTTGAGCGACGGTCGTATTGGTCATATGCTTCTCGTTCCCCAGGGAATGTCCTTTATGGCAGTAATGTGAATGGGGATTGGATGATACGGCCGTCATACTCCAACGGCTCGTCTTCCCCCGGAAAATCAAACTGTTCTGGCTCATCCAAATCGCTGTGCAGAACAGCGTACAATGTCTCGCCGACCTCTTCCGCATCAAGTTCAACAACCACATCCCGATTGATGCCGGCCGGCAGCCAAACGGCGCCGAAGATGTTCCCTTCAGCCGGAGCCGGGCCGCTGCGAATGACAAGCCAGGTCGGAATGTCGGCCACAACGAAAGGTATAGTAACAGACTGATCGATCAATGGCTGATCCTGCGCGATTAGATAATTGCCCAGACTGGTTTGGAATATGGTGGTGAAGGGAAGACGGCCATGATATAGGCGCGGTTCATCCAAGCCAGGGAAGGTAAATTCGCCGATTGGCTCATCATCATTGTGGACTTGAATATGCAGTTGATCGGTAACGGCGCGTTCAATTACTTCGATTTCTATCTCCTCATTCAGGCCATCGGCCACATGCGCCGCGCCGATGATGCGCGCGGGCAATCCGGCCTCATCGAAATAGACCACCAACCAACCAGGACCATCGCTGATGAAGCGCTCCACCTCGATTTTGCCGTTGGCAACTGGCTGGTCGAGCACATACACATCCAGCGGCAGGGTGACGGCAAAAGACGTCATAACCGGCTGACCGTTGACGATGACGGGTAAGTCGCCATCGGGGTAATCCAAACGGGTTGCCCGGCTGCCATCTTCCAATAAGATGGCGTGCAGCGTGGGCGTAGCTTCGCGCCACTGGATGGGCACAGTAAAGTTTTCGCTGGTTCCGGCGTTGAGGAAGACATGCCCCAACAGCGGGCCGACAGCGCCATCCTTGTCGGCCAGGATGAGCAGCCAGCCGGGGGCGCGCGTATAGACGCTCTCCACCCAAACCAGGCCGTCGTCTAACACTTCCTGGTCAGCGATGCTGATTGTCGGCAAATTAACCTGGATGTCTACCGAGAATCCGGCTGAGACGGCTTCGCCATCTTCCAGCCAGGGATCGTCGGGGCCGGGGAATTCAAATTGGCCCGTTTCGCCCAAATCCTGATGTAAAATGGCAACAAGGCGGGGCGTGGCTTGCAAGGGATCGAGCGTAACCATGATGTCGCTGTTTTGTCCGGGGGCAACGGCCGTAAACCCCAGCGCTTCTCCCACCTGTCCATCATTTTGGGCATGAATAACCAGCCAGGCCGGATCAGGAACGACGACAGAGGCAATAGTCAGGGTTCCACCCTCGGTCAGCGTCTGGTCGTCTACGGCGATGGCTGGGCGGAGGGGCGTGGGGGAAGGTTTGGGTGTCGCGGTAGCCGGAATGATTGTGGCGGTGGGGTTGGGAACGGCCGTGTTGGCAGGCGTGGGGGTGAGAACGGCCGTTGGCTGCTCTTCCCGACAAGCCGCCAAAAACAAGCCCAGTAAAATCAAAAGATAAACATTAAATTTCAAGATAAAGCGCATCATTCATGATTCCTTTCTTTCTTAGGGTGCATTCGTTTATAACTTTGGTATTTGAAAAGTTGTAACCAAGTAATTGGTAACTGGTAATTACCCAATTACGCAATTACCAGCAAACTGCAAAGTTAATTTTGAACGAACCCTTAGTAAATCGCAGAAAGCATTTTGACAAAGGTCGCCATTTTTTTGCGGTTTACTCGGGGAAAATGAGAGAATCATTGTTCTCTGAATTCAAAAGACTTACCCATTTTCGCCTAAATTGTAGGGCGTAATTGATAGACTGGCTACCTCAGTCAAGAAAAGACAGTCGAGGCTAAAACAAATCTCTCTTCCCCGCCGTTTTCCAATGTGATATGATCCATCATCGCTTTTAACGCGACCATAAACATGCGTAAATGAAGGAGATGAGACCATGCAATTTGGCCTATTCGAAGACAAGCCCCATTCCTACGCTTCTTTAGACGAACTGATTGACGCCATGATGAATATGACCGACGATCCGCTGTATCCAGCGGGAACCAACATGGTCATCTGTCGCGGCAATCCAGAGGCCAAGCTCATGATTATCGGCGAAGCGCCCGGCCCGCGCGAAAACGAATTGGGCAAGCCTTTTGTCGGCCGTTCGGGTAAATTGCTCGACCAAATTTTAGGCGCTGTCAATCTCGATCTCGATAAGGATGTGTTTATCAGCAACTCCGTCTTCCGGATGCCGCCAGGGGAAGCGGGCAAAAATTTCCGCAAACCAAACAATGAGGAAATCGAATACTACAAACCCTATTTGCTGGAGATTATCCGATTGGTTGACCCGGCAATTATGCTGCTGACGGGCAATGTAGCCACGCAGTCTCTGTTGGGCCAAACGGGAATTACGAAGCTGCGCGGGCAATGGTTTGATTGGAACGGCCGTCACGTCATGCCCATCTTCCATCCCGCCTACCTGCTGCGCAACCCCAGCCGTAAGCCCGGCGGTCCCAAAGCCCTTACCTGGCAAGACATCCAGGAAGCGCGCCGTAAACTCGACGAACTAACGGCCAATGGCTAGCGGCCATTCAGACAAAGCCGCTCTGCGCGGCGAACCCGGCTACGTTTGGCGTTCCGGCCAAGAACGACGGCTGGCAATGATCCGGCATTGGGCGGCATTGGATAGCGCAACCATTTTGGACAATGGCTGCGGTCTGGGCCAATACCTTGAGAAATTCGCCCCTTTCAGCAAGCGGCGCTTTGGTCTGGAAATTGAGCCTGACCGGGCTGTGAAAGCCATCCCAACGGCAACGGGCATCGCCCAGGGCGTGGGCGAGCATCTCCCATTCGCCGACAACAGCTTTGATTTTGTCTTTAGCAATGAAGTGATTGAGCATGTGCAAAATGACGCCGCCTACGCCTCTGAAATGGTTCGAGTAGTGAAGCCGAACGGCCGTATCCTCATCTTCTGCCCCAATCGCTGGTATCCTGTCGAGCAGCATGGCATTTACTGGCGGGGCCGGTACAAATTTGGCAATATCCCGCTGGTCAATTACCTGCCTGATTCGCTGCGAAATCGGCTGGCTCCCCATGTGCGAACGTATACCAAACGCGGTCTCCTCCAATTGTTTCGCACGCTGCCGGTGGATGTTGTGGAACACGGCCGTATTTTTGGCGGCTACGACAACATCGAGTACCGGCTGCCCCGACTGGGTCGCACCATCAAAAGAACGTTGTACGCCGCCGAAAAAACGCCATTATCTGTCTTAGGTCTATCCCATCTGTTGGTATTGCAAAAACGATAACATCCTTATCCACATTGCCATCCTCAAAAATAGCCAACCCTGGGATAATCCCCTAAATTTTGTAACGGTCAGGAGTTCCTTGAACCTATTTTCACCGCAAAGGACGTAAAGGGCGCAAAGTTTTTCTCTTTAATCCTTTGTGTCCTTTGCGCTCTTTGCAGTTCAACCTATTGTTGACCATTACATAATCCCCTAAATTTCCTAATCCCCGCTCTTTGAGAAAGCCACCCGCATCAAATCTCCTGTGGTATAATCCGCGATTAACTACATGCACCCACAGACTTGGCGCCATAATTGCCGGGCCTAAAAACAAATAACCAAACGCAAATTCTGGAGAACATCATGCCCGAAAAAGTAGACTTTTTATTTACCGGCGGCGCCGTCGTCGCTATGAATGAGCAATTCGACGTGTACACGAACGGAGCCGTAGCCGTTCGCGGCGACAGCATCGTCGCCGTCGGCGAAGCAGAAAAGATTGCCGCCGCTTACACCGCCGCCGAAACAATTGATTGCGCCGGACAAGTCGTCATGCCTGGTCTAGTCAACGCGCATACCCATATCCCCATGTCCCTGCTGCGCGGACTAAACGATGATTTACGCCTGGATGTTTGGCTGGGCTACCTTATGCCATTAGAACGGGAATTTGTCACCCCAGATTTCGTTAAATTGGGATCGCGCCTCGCTTGTGCCGAAATGATCCGTTCTGGCGTTACCTCTTTTGCCGATATGTATTACTTTGAAGAGGCGATTGCTGAAGAAACGGCGGCCATCGGAATGCGCGCCCTGCTTGGTCAAACCATCCTCATCTTCCCCACGCCCGACGCGCCCACTTACGAAGACGGCCTCATCTTATGTCGTCGCTTTATCGAAAAATGGAACGGCCACGAACTGATTCAACCGGCTGTTTCTCCTCACGCCTGGTACACGGCCACGCCCGAACTGCTGCGCGCCTGCGCCGATTTGGCCCGCGCCTTCGATGTGCCTATCCACACCCACATCGGCGAAACCGGCTTTGAATTGGACAGCTGCCGCGAACAACATCACATGCCCACCGTCTCATGGAATGCCAAAAACGGCGTCCTGGACACCAAATTGCTGGCCGCCCACTGCGTTCATATTGACAAAGGGGAGATGTTCGCTCTGAAAAAAGCGGGGGCCGGCGTCGCCCACTGCCCCACCAGCAACCTTAAATTAGCCAGCGGCATCGCGCCGGTGGCCGAGATGCTGGAAGTGGGCTTGAATGTGGGCGTCGGCACCGATGGCCCAGCCAGCAACAACGACTTGGATATGTTTGAGGAAATGCGACTGGCGGCCTTGTTAGCCAAAACGCAAAATAACGATCCAACCGCTTTACCGGCGCGGCAAGCGCTGGAAGTGGCTACGATTCGCGGCGCGAAGGCGATGCACATGGGCGATATTACTGGCAGCCTGGAGCCGGGCAAGCGAGCCGACATCACGATTGTGGATATGGATGGCGTGCATAATCAACCCCATTTCCATAACCACGCCGACGCGGTTTATTCGCGGCTGGTGTATGCGTCCAAGAGTACGGATGTGGCCCATGTGATGTGTAACGGCCGTTTCCTCATGCGCGACCGATCATTACTAACTGTAGACGAGAGCCAGGCCAAAGCCGACGCCGCCCAGGTTGCCGCCGAGATTGACGCCTTTGTGCGCGAACGCGAATCCAGCCCTTACAATAAATTAATCTTGCTTTCTGGCGTGCAGCGGCAAGAAAGCTTCGAAATTCAAGTCAAAGTACCCATTGCCGACGACGCTTCCGTCCTGGCGGCGGTAGCTGGCGACCAGTTAGAAATCGTCAAACGCTCGCATTACAAGCAGTACGACCAATATTTCATGTTTGACCAGCACGACCAAGACGCGGCCCGTCTCCGCTATCGAGAAGACGAGTTCGTCAACGACGCTGGCGAAGTATTCCAGGCGCGCTCGCGATTGACCTTGATTGGCGAAGAAGATCGTCACGCTTTTCCCAATGCCGTTATGCTGTCCCGGTCGCGCTTCCTGGCCGACGCCGACCGCACACTGCGCTTTTACCGCGAGTATTTTGCCCCTCAGGCTGAAGTCGAAGTCAACAAAGACCGCCGTCGCTGGCGCGTTTTATATCAAGGCACCGATTTTGCTATTAACCTGGACAAGTTAACGCTGCCAGAGATTGACGGTTACTTTTTAGAAATCAAATCGCGCACCTGGTCGCGCACCGACGCAGCGCGGAAAGCCGACCTGATGACGGAGTTATTAGCCCTCTTGGGCGCCGATCCTGCAACGGCCGAACGAAAGGAATACCCCGTGCTCGCTTTGTCGAATGCTTAAACGTCATACGTCTTACGTCGTGCGTCATAGATTGCAAACAATCCTGACGCGCGACGTAAGACCCACGACACACGGCGCATGACGCTGGCAATCGTTCCCTCACCCCCCGCTCTCTTCCTCCAACCCTACCGCCATCAAATAGCCGCGCGCCCGTTCCGTTAATGGATAGCGGTTTACCAACTTCCAAAAACGCGGCCCGTGATTGGCCTCCTTCAGATGAGCTAATTCATGAACAATCACATAATCGCGCACCCATTTGGGCATGGTAGCCAGCCGGTCGCTGATGCGAATTGTCCCTCTGGATGGCGTACAACTTCCAAACCGTTTGGTCTGATTTTTTACATAGCGGATAGATTGCCAGCGCAATTTGCCGTCGAAATAACGTTTGTTTAGGCGGACGGCCGTCTTCTCCAACTCCTCATCCGTTTGGGCAATGGGCCGGGCGCGCCGTTCCAAACGCTTCTTCAGCTTTTCAACAATCGGGGTTAGCTCGGCATCGCTCATCGCCGCCGGAGCGCGCACCACCAAAACGCCGCCCTTCAACTCCGCGCTAACCGTCTTGCGCCGTCGGGCGCTGCGCACAATTTCAACCGGCCATTCTTGTTCTGCCATCGCATCTCGCTTCATTCAAATAAGCCCCATTATACCAACCCGTTTCGTTTTTATCTCTGGTTGCTCTCAAATTGCCATGCAGTATAATTTTGGTAAGGTTATTTATGAATTTAAATTGCCCAAGTTTTTGTCTGTCATTCCTGCGAAGGCAGGAATCCACTCTGACAAAAGCATGGATTCCCGCCTTCGCGGGAATGACAAATGGGTAATTATTTTCTCGCTTTGGCCTAACCCGTAATCAGATAACCGATTACGGAATACGGAATACAGATTACGGAGAAACACATGGCGCGTCGAGCAGTATTTCCATTCACAGCAATCGTAGGACAAGAACGTATGAAGCGGGCGTTGGTTTTAAACGCCGTCAGCCCGCAAATTGGCGGCGTTCTCATTCGCGGCGAACGGGGGACGGCCAAATCCACCGCCGCCCGCGCGTTAGCGGCGCTGCTGCCCGATATTGAAGTGGTCGCCGACTGTCGTTTTGGCTGCGCCCCCAGCCGCCCCAACGAATGGTGCGACGACTGCCGCGTCCGCCACAGCGACGGCCAGTTGAAAATTGCCACCCGCCGCACGCCATTTGTTGATTTGCCCGTTAGCGCCACCGAAGACCGCGTTGTGGGCACGTTGGATATTGAAAAAGCGATCCAAACAGGCGAGAAACATTTTGACGCCGGTGTGCTGGCCTCGGCCAATCGCGGGCTGCTCTATGTCGATGAAGTGAACTTGCTCGATGATCATGTCGTCGATTTGCTGCTGGACTCGGCGGCGATGGGCGTGAATGTGGTCGAGCGCGAAGGAATTAGCTTCACGCACCCGGCCAAATTCATCCTGGTGGGCACGATGAACCCCGAAGAAGGCGATATTCGACCGCAGTTGCTCGATCGGTTTGCTTTTTCGGCCCATATCACCGGGCTGGCCGATACACAGCAGCGCGTCCAGATTATGGAGCGGCGCATCGCGTTTGAGATGGATCCAGACGGCTTCCGCGAGCAGTGGGCCGATTCAGAGAAACAGCTTTCTGACCAGATTTACAATGCGCGGAAAATCTTGAACAAGGTGCGGTATACCCGCCGCGACTTGATTTCGATTGCCGGGCTGACTTCCTCGATGAATGTGGACGGCCACCGGGCCGACTTGGTGATTTTGCGTGGGGCGCAGGCGTTGGCGGCGTTGGACGGCCGTCAATATATCAGCGACCAGGACATCGTGCTGGCAGCCGAGTTGGCTCTACCCCATCGGATTAAGGGACGGCCGTTCCAAGACGCCAGCGTGACAGCTTACGAACTCGAAGAACAACTGCAAGACGTGCAGCAAGAAATGGGCGTTGGCGAGCAAGGCGAGACAACCGAACAAGAAATGGACGCCGAATCGGTAAAAAAAAAGCGCTAGACTCTGAATCCAGCGAAGGGGCCGAGACCGCTCAAACCGAGGCCGGCCCCCAAACCGTACCCGACTTCCCTCAGGAAGGAAATTGGTGGGAAGGCGGGCAAAAAGTCCAATCTACCCAGGAATTCACCGCGCGTCGGCTGGACACCCAACTCGACAAACTGACCCGTAAGCAAGCGGGACGTCGTTCCCAAACCAAAACCGAACGTAAGCGGGGCCACTACATCCGCGCCCGTATCCCTACCAAAGACAAAATTACCGATTTGGCTTTTGACGCCACACTGCGCGCCGCTGCCCCCTACCAACGCCGCCGCGATCATTCTAAGCTGGCCCTGGCGCTGCAAAAACAAGATTTGCGTGAAAAAGTACGCGTCCGCCGTTCGGCCAATCTCATTTTGTTTGTCGTGGATGCCAGTTGGAGTATGGCTGTTGCCGAGCGCATGGAAGCGACCAAAGGAGCCATCATGTCCTTGCTAACGGACGCTTACCAGCGCCGCGACCGCGTTGGCTTGATTGTTTTTAATAAAAACGACGCCAACCTGGTTTTGCCGCCCACCAATTCCGTTCAATTAGCCAAAGACGCCCTGGCCGATGTGGCTGTTGGCGGTAAAACGCCCCTTTCCGCCGGTTTGATGATGGCCTTCGATGTATTCCGCAAAGAATCATACACGCACCCTGATGTGATTCCGATGATGATTTTACTGACCGACGGCGCCGGCAATGTCAGTCTGAGCGACTTGCCGCCGCAGCAGGAGGCGCACCGCATTGCCCAACTCATCCACGAGATTGGCGTGCGGTCGGTGGTCATCAACATGGAACATGCCGCGTTTGATCAGGGGTTGGCCCGCCTGCTGGCCGACAATTTGGACGCGCCTTGTCATTCGCTGGAGGATTTACGGGCCGATACGTTGTATCAGACGGTGGTAAATGAGATGGAATAATGGAAGGGATGAGAATTAAGGGATGAGGACTGAGCGGTCAAACTCAGTCCTCATCCCTCACACCTTTTACCTTCCAAAGTGCATGGGCATGATGATGTGGACGAAATCATTGTCGCCCACCGGCTTGAGGACGCCGGGTTCCATGGCGGTGGTTGTTTCTAAAGCAACCTGAGGGGTGTCAATCACACTAAGCACATCATTCATATATTTGACGTTGAAGGCGATTTCGATGGGGTCGCCGTTGACGCTGGCGTCAATTTGGGCCACGTTATCGCCAGTTTCGGCGCTGGTCGCGGCGATGACAGCGTATCCCGGCAATATCTCGTCGCCGGGTTCAATGCGGACGCGGGCGGTGTGGCTGGATTCGCGGGCAAAGATTTCGGCCGTTTTGCACGCTTTGCGAAATTCGGCCGTGCTCATGACGGTGCGCGTGCTTTGCCGGGTAGGGATGATGGGCGTGTAGTCGGGGAAGGCGCCATCAATCAATTGGGAGACCAAAACGACATTTTCCATGTCGAAAATAATTTGATTGCGCCCTTCGGGCAGCGAAATGTAGATGGCGCTCACATCGTCGCTGGCGACGCGGGCCAATTCGGCCAGAGCGCGGGCGGGGATGGTGACGGTTTGCGGCGCTTCCACATGGCCTGGAATATGCGCTGACCGGACTGAAAGGCGGAAGCCGTCGGTAGCGGCCATCATCACCTGGCTGCCTTCAAAGGTGGTGGAGACGCCGGTGAGCATGGGGCGCGTGTCGTCGGTGGCGGCGGCGAAGGCAACTTGACTGACCATTTGTTTGAAAACATCAGTTTCAACACGGATACGGTTGTTTTCTTCTGGTTCGGGGACGAGGGGGAATTCCTGAGCGTCTATGCCTTTGACATTGGCTTCGGTGCGCTGGCAGGCGATGTGCAGGGTTTGGGTTTGTTCGTTGAGTTCCAGGTCTACGCGGTCTTGCGGCAAGGCGCTGACGAGGTCGTTGAAGGTGCGGGCGGGAATGGTGATGGCGCCTTCTTCTTCTACTTTAGCGCCAATCCAGCAGGTGATGACGATTTCGAGGTTGGTGGCGGATAGTTTGAGACGGCCGTTATCCGTCGCCAACAGCACATTCGCCAAAACCGGCAGCGTGGAGCGGCTGCTAACCGCGCGCCCGACAATGTTCAAACCTTTGGCCAAATTTTCTTGTAAGCATGAGACTTTCATGATTCTTCTCTCCCAAAAAGTTTTGTTGTAGTATCCCGCATGTCTCGACAAGAATAGTATAGCAGAGAACAGGAGGTTTGTGAAGGGAATTGGCGGCAGTAATTACCAATTACCAATTACCAATTACTGCTCCCCATTTAGAGCTTGCCGCACATCGGCGGCATGTTCGTGTTCGTGGTCGGCCCAAATGAGCGTCCAGATGTAGCCGTTGATTTGTGCGTTCCAGGGGGCGGCGAACGGCCGTTTCCATCCCTCATCTGCCATCCCATCAACCAACGCCATCAACTCTCGTCGCGTTTCTGTGAAATCATGCCAAACTGTCTCCCAGGTTTGCTCGCGGCGAACGGCGGCGTGGTTGGCGTTCCAGGCCTCAAAATCAGTAATTGGCGGATCAAACTCCGGCGTTTGTCCGGCGGCCAATTGGCGCAAGCCGGCAACGCCAACCCGCTCCCAATCGGTGATGTGGCCGACCACATCCTTTAACGCCCAATGGCCGCAAACAGGGCGCGTTTCGCGTTCAGCGGTTGGAACCAATTTGGCAATAGCGATAAATTCCTTGCGCGTAGCTTTTAACAGCGCGCGCAAAATGCAGAAGGGGCCGATTTGCATTTTTTGTTCTCGAGACAAGGTTTTACGCCAGGCGGCAAATGATTTTGCATGTTCGGCGTCGTGTTCGTAACGCCATTCGACCCATTGGCGCATCTGGGTTTGCCAACCCCAGGCGAAGGTTAGCTTGCGGAGGAGGAGTTCGTCGGGGGTGCGGGACAATGTCGCCAGAAAACCGCCCCGTTCTTTCAGGCAAATAGCGAGCGCTTGTTCCAGGGACAGGGTTTGGCAAAAGGCATGGATTTCGGCGTTTCGGTCTTCGCTTTCTGGTTGACCGCCGAGTTCTTTGATGGCGTTGATACGGCCGTTCAATACCAAACTCATCCGCTCCGTATGAAACGCATCCCACATCCCCAAATGGGCCAAAATATCTTTAGCCGTCCACTCGCCTCCAATCGGGCTTGTTGTCAGAGCGGCTTCATCAAGGCCGCGCAGTTGGCGCAACAAATTGGCCCGCTCCGCTGCCAGACGAGCCAGCAATCGAAGCCGCGCGGTCGCGCTGTCGGCGCCCAGACCCGTATCGTTTTGAGCCATATTTCGTTCCTCCTAACTGCCTCTAATTGTTCCGCTTGAGATTGGGGATTTATTTAATCCCCAAAGTAACTGTACAGGTCGAAAAGTTACACAGAGGTTCACAGAGGAGGCGCAGAGATTCACAGAGAGATTGGGGAGAATAATATGGTAAAAAAGATGGTTTCTTCTCCATTCTCTCCGCGAAACTCCGTGTATACGCT
Organism: Anaerolineae bacterium; assembly: GCA_024762695.1. GTDB lineage: Bacteria > Chloroflexota > Anaerolineae > Promineifilales > Promineifilaceae > JACKCC01. Next base: position 615 of record JANTGY010000043.1, on the reverse strand, counting down.
GTGCCTCTCTGTGTTCCAAATAACACTTGAATAGTTACTCCCTAAATTCTAATTTGTCATTCCCGCGAAGGCGGGCATCCATACTTTGTCCAGAGTGGATGCCTGCCTTCGCAGGCATGACACCTGGAAGTTCAGGTTATTTAATCCACGTTCCTTAGCCGGATAGATTCAGCGTCTGCCGAAGGTCATTTGCCAAATCATAATCTTGTCCAAACAGAATCGTCAACCAAAAATAGGCAGGCATTTCTTTGCCCCAGGGCGTCGTTAATTTGTGATTGAGGAAAAGTTCAGGATATTTTTGAAACAGATCATCGAATGTTCGACGCGCGGCTTGAAAATCGCGCCAAACCTGCGCCCAGGATTGGGAACGACGAGCGGCGATTTTGGCGGCGTCATGGGCGGCGAAGTCGGCGATGGGATCGGCAAAGCGGGGCGTTTCGCCCAGCAGCAGTTGGCGCAGGCCGTCGGTAATGAGCAGTTCCCAATCGGTTAAACGGCCGATCGCCTCTTTCAACGTCCAATCGCCGCGCACAGGGCGGGTTTCTCGTTCGGCTGCCGGGAACAGGTCAACCAGGGCCAGCGCCTCTTTGCGCGTCGCTTTCAGGATGGCGCGCA
>JANTGY010000042.1 GCA_024762695.1 Anaerolineae bacterium | reverse complement strand
TGTCGGGCTGGGAGACGTAGAGGTTGTTGACGTCTACGCCGCATTTGGCGGCATAGCTGGGGTCGAGGGCGTGTTCCATATCGACAAAGGCGCACAATCCACCACGCTTTTGGGCCTCGGCGATGATGTGTTGGCAGAGGGTGGTTTTACCAGAGGATTCGGGGCCATAGATTTCAATGACACGGCCGCGTGGTACGCCGCCGACGCCGAGGGCAATGTCTAGGGAAAGGGAGCCAGTCGGGATTGATTCGACTTGCAGGTGCCGGGCATCACCCAAACGCATAATGGATCCTTCGCCAAAACGTTTAGTTAGAGAATCGAGGGTTTTTTCCAGGGTAGCTGCACGGCCGTCCCCATTATTTTTTGATTTAGCCATTTGTTTCACTCCTATTTGGATTACACGAATACGATACAGGCAAGATACTAGCACGTTCGTTCTAATTTGTCAACGCCAATCTTGATTTTTTGAACCATTGTTCATTATATCGATTTGCATAGTCGCGTTCAATTCTCAATTTTTGCAGTTCATCACGAATGGATTTGTGACTTTAAAGAAAAGTACGTGTCAAAATAAGCAAGAAACAATCATTTACAACATCGATCAGGCATCTGCCCTTACAAAATCATGATGCTCCGATCCTCAAAACCTCAAAAGGAGAACTTAATGTCTAAATCTAAAATGAACGCTACTGAGTGGGAAATCGTCCGGGACGCGCCCTATTGGCTCCTGGCGGCTCTGGCTGTAGCCGACGGCCGTCAAGCCATCATCGTCAATCGCAAAGAGTCCAAAGCGCTGGATGCCGCGGCAGGCTCATACAAAAGCGACAGCCCCTTGGTGCGCGATATCCTCGCTAACGACACCGATGCCGACAAAGCAATCAAAAAGGCGGACATGCCCGCCATCGAAGTAGCCTTTGGCCGCATGTCGCAAATTGTTGAGAACAAATGCGGCGCCGATGAATTAGACGCATTTGGCGATTTCTTGTTGAAGGTTGGCGAGCAAGTGGCCGCCGCCGGCGGCGAAGGCGTGTTGGGAATAGGCAAAAATACGAGTGTGGAAGAAACGGCCGTATTGCAAAAAATAGCCCAATTGCTCCGCGTTACCGACGCTGATAAACGCGCCCGCCAACAGGCCAAACAACAAGCCGAGCGCCGCGAACGCGCCGCTGCCGAAGCAAAAGCCAAAAAAGAAGCGGCCGCCAAAGCCCAGGCGGCAGAGAAAGCCAAAAAAGCGGAAGCCGCCGCCGCGAAAGCCCGCGCTGCCAAACAAGCCGCTGCCGACCGCGCTGAAAAAGCCGCCGCCGCTAAAAAAGAAGCGGCCGCTAAAAAAGAAGCGGCCGCCAAAATAGAAGCGGCCACAAAAGCGAAAAAAGCCGCTGAAGAGAGAGCCGCAAAAATAGCGGCCCAGGCCAAAGAGCAAGCTGCTTTGCGTGAAGCCAAGCGTAAAGAGGCCGCCGCCGCTGCGGAAGCCGCCAAATTCATCGCCGAACACACCGTTGTTTCCGGTGATAATCTCAGCTTTATTTCCAAAAAATATTATGGCTCTTCAGCCCATTGGAAAGTCATTTACGAAGCCAACCGCGACATCATCGGCGACAACGCCAATCTGATTCGCGTTGGTCAGGTCTTCCAAATCCCCCGCCTGCCGGAAGCGTAAGAGCAATTCAGCCAGTCAGCATGTCAGCCAAAAAACTGATATGCTGACCGGCTGAAACGCTGACTAGCTTCCCCGCTAGAACCCCATCGCCATAACGAAGCGCATATTGAAATCAGCGTCCAGGTCGAGGTCAATTTGTTCGGCGCGGGCGGCTAATTTTTCACCAAGAGCAAAGCCGTCGTCAGAGAGGAACATGGCTGCGCCCAATCCAGCGCCATTGGCCGTCGTTTCCACGATTTCGCGGCGCACTGGCGGAATCATCCCCAAACCCAAGACCGCATCCACATCAATCTGACCGCCGAATGAACCGGTGAGAATCATGCGCTGCAAATCATCGGGCTGCAACCCTAATCGAGCCATTAAAATATCTATGGAGGCGCGGATGGCGCCCTTGGCTTTTTGCAGTTCGCGGATGTCCCATTGGGTAAGAAAGAAACGGCCGTCTCCATCCAACGGAATCATACGCGCCCCCCGGTCGTCCTTTTCCATGCGGTCGGCAAAGAGAGGGGCATTAGGGGCGATACGGCCGTTCGCCTCAACCACACCCGCCTTCCGCAATTCATGTACCAAACTGAGCAGCCCCGAACCAGTCACGCCCACCGGCTCTTCGTCAGCGATGGTATCAAACTGGAATGCGCCGTCTTCGATGCGGGCGTTGACAATGGCGCCATCCACCGCCCGCGTGCCACAGGAGATGTTGACGCCTTCAAAAGCCGGGCCGGCGGCGGTGGAGGCGGTAAGAATGCGTTCGCCGTCCGTCACCAGAACCTCTCCGTTCGTCCCCAAATCTATCGCCGCCATCGGCCCTGGCGGATTGTCAAAACCAAAATAGGCCAGGCAAGCCAGCGCATCGGAGCCAACAAAGCCGCCGATGAGCGGCGGCAGCATGACGCGCGCCCGCTCTGGGAAGATGCCCTCCGTGAGATGAGATGCGTCGAGAACGGCCGTTTTCTCCACCGGTTGAAAAGGCAAAACAGCCAGCGTTTCCGTCGGTAAACGCAGCAGCAAATGATGCATGGCGATATTGCCCACAATCGTCACCCGCTCGATACGTTCCCGAATCCGCGCTGACAGCTTAAGCGAATCCACCGCCTGATTGATGGAAGCCAAAGCCAGCTTATGCAGTCGTTCAGCATCGGCCGGGTCGTCGGTCGCCGCCGCCAACCGCGAAATCACATCCGCGCCATAGACGGTTTGCTGGTTCAGACTGGCGGCTCCAGCGCACACCTCGCCGTTATCCAGCATCGTCAGCAGCGCCGCCACCGTCGTCGAACCCAGGTCAATCGCCAATCCTAAAGGAACGTCGCGTTCTTTTTTATACCGATTGCTGGCCCGGAAAATTTTGTTGGAATAGACGACGATGGGAGCCAGCGTAACCGTGACATCATCTTGAACGCGCGCGCGGCAGGCCAACCGATTACCAACGGCCATTTCACCCGGCGTCAAGTTTTTAAACTCGATTTCATCGGGCGGAGCCAGGCCGCTGTCGGCCAGGATTTTGCATTTGCCGCATGTGCCACGCCCGGCACAGGGCTGTTCCAATGGCAAGCCGGTGGCGGCGATGGCGGCGCCAACCAAACTGCCGGCTTCAACTTCAACTGTTTGTACTTTTTCTCCGTAGATGGCTGTAACTTGAGGCATGAACTGAATCCTTCAATCAGATAAAATTTGACGCACTTTGTCGTAAAAGTTTTGCACATGATGGCGCATGATTTGGGCGGCACGGCCGTCTTCCCCTTTCTTAATCGCTGCCACCAAATTCAAATGCTCCTCCACCGCCGCCGGTAAAAAATCGAGGCGGGGCAGCGCCATGTACCACAATCGCTGCGAGAGGCCGAAGAAGCGGTCGAGGGTTTGGGCCAGATATTTGTTGTGGGCCGCCTGAGCGATGGCTTGATGGAATTTGTGGTCAAGCGCAAACAATTCAGTCGCATCCGTCATTTTCTGCGCCGCGTATAAGGCGTCCAATACGGCCAAATCATCGGGCGTTGCCCGCTGCGCCGCCAATTGAGCGCTAAGCGCTTCCAATGTCATCCGCATCTCGCTAATTTGCTCTAAATCGGCCAGGGTTACGTCAGACGCATACAAGCCATGACGCGGGGTGACAACTACCAAATCGTCGTGAATTAACAGCTTTAGGGCTTCTTCCACCGGCCTGATTCCTAAACCCAGTTCATCAGCCAATGATTGGGCGTTTACCGGCGCGCCGGGAGCTAAAGCTAACGTGACAATTTTCTCACGAATTTGGTTGTAGGCTTGCTGGGTGTCAACGCGAATTTTTTCCATCGGAATGCCTCCTCTCCTTAGTGCGTAAGGCGCGGATTGCCAATGGCTTTGGCGCGGATGCGGTAGGTGTCGAGACCATCGGCCGTTTCGGCGAGAACAACTTGCGGGTTGTCGGCTCCCGATTGAAGCGCAGCGCCCAAAGCATGTTTACGGCTGGTTTGGCGGGCATAGGCTAAAGCGTCATCCAGTTCGTCAAATTGGGAACGGCCGTCGCCATCCTGCACGTAATAACCCAACACCTCCAACCCTTCGCGCGACATCAGCGGGTAAACCAGCAGTTCGGCCGTCACCATCACACTGCCGGCCACCGCTCCCACTGCGTTAGCAACCTCGTGATGGTCGGGTAAAATCAAATCTGTCCCCAACAATTGAGCCGCCTGCCGCAAGATGATGCCCGCCGGAGCGCCAATGCCAATGATAGGATAACGTAAACGAAGTCGGCTTTCCAGATGGGGATCTTCGTCATACAAGCTGTTGAAAAAGAACCAACGGCCCAAATCATTGTCTTTCGGACGCGCCGGCGGCGGCAGTTCCCGATTGGTCAAAAAGGAGACGATGGCCCGGACAATCGTCTCCGTCATCTGCGCCCAAACCTGTTCATGCAGCTCCTCTGGCGTGCGATACAGGAATTTGTAGAACACATCCGCCGCCAGCTTGGCCGCTTCCACATTCCAGGGGGTGTGACGGCCGTCCACATGCAGCAAATCCGTCGGCGTCAGCCCCGCTTTGCCCAGAATCTCCTCGCGCCACAAATCCCCGGCGTCAAGCTGGCCCACGTGCAAAAGATTGAGTTTTTTGAGAATGGCGGGCAGCGGCTGCGGGCCGTCGCGCAGCAGTTTCACCAGCTTACGCTGCTGCGGCGTCAACATCTCGTCGCCCGGTTCGCGCAGCAAAAACCAATATTCCAGCCAATCGGCCGTTGTTTGGGCGCTGAGGCGATGGGAAAGCGTTTTGAGTTGACCGTAAACCTGCGGATACTCCTGAGCCAGATAAGCCAACGGCACGACTCGCTCCGGGCCAATGATCAACTTGCGCTCCGCGCTTTGCCGAAGATGGCTGTCCCCCCCCAGGGCGATGGAGAGGAGATTGGCAGCTTGCACGGCCGTTTTATACCCCCCCGCCGTCGCCCCATCCTCGCTCACCGTCACCTGACCGTCCTCGATAAGAGCGATGTCCGTCGTTGTGCCGCCCACGTCCACCACCAACGCCTTGTCCAAACGGGAGAGGAAACGGCCGCCAATCGCGCTGGCCGCCGGGCCGGAATGAATCGTTTCCACCGGCGTGCGGGCGGCAAATTCGGCGCTCATCAGCGTGCCGTCGCCGCGCACAACCATCAGCGGGGCGTCAATTTGCCGCCGTTCCATCGCCCGGCGCACGGCAATCACAAACTGCTGCAAGACGGCCAAGAGCGAGGCGTTTAGAGCGGCCGTCGTCGCCCGTTCCACCGACCCCAGCTTTGTCGAAAGCTGATGACCCAACACAATCGGCAAATCGCACACGCGGCTGACGGCCTCGTAAGCGCGTAGTTCATGCTCCGGGTTAAGCGGGCTGAAATAAGACGAAATGGCAATGGCGTCCACCTCATTCTTGATTTTATTGACCTGGGTGAGGATGGCGGGTAAATCGAGGGGGGATTTTTCACGGCCGTACAAATCGTGCCCGCCGTCAAAATAGGCATAATGGGGCGTACCCAGGCGCCCCGCCATCTTAAATTTGGCAATCAACTCAGGATCATAGCCAATGAGAAACAACGCGGCGCGTTTGTTTTTACCTTCGGCGATGGCATTGGTCGCCAACGTTGTGGAGATGGAAACCATCTTAATCGCCGCCGGATCGTCAAGGTGAATGCCTTCAACCACAGCTTCAATGCCAATGGCAAAATTACGCCGCGTCGTCAGCGCCTTACGCGCCGCCAGCACCCGCCTTGATTCATATTCCAGCAAAACGGCATCGGTGTACGTGCCGCCTGTGTCTATGCCCAGAACAAGGTTGTTAGTTTCCATGTTGGAGAAAGACTACGCGGAGATTCGCGGAGGAGACACAGAGATTCACAGAGAAAGAAAAAAAGAGAGCTGCCTATCAAGACATGAGTTATCATCAAATTGACAAACAATTTAAATAATTCTCCCTTTCTTCTCCTCTCTTCTCTCCGCGCATCTCTACCCCTCTGCGTATCTCCGCGTCCAATCCTAAACAAACAACTGCATATCCAATTCTTCATCCTTGTGCCGGGCATCAGCCAACTCGCAGATGCGGCGCAGTTCCTTATACATCTTCTCTTCCAGAATCGGCTCCTTCTCCTCTTCCAGAATTTCGATGACGCGCTCGCGAACGCGCTGGCCGTGTCGCTTGGCCCCAGATGCGTTCCAATCTTCCCAATTTTGCCGGTCAATCAACTGTGGTCGCCAAATTTCTTCCTTGAAACGGTAATAGGTGTGGTCGTGTTCCAGATAATGACCGCCGGGGCCAATTTCGTCAATCACGTCCAGCGCCTGCGTTTCCGGCGTGACGGGGATGCCGCGCATAATACGCTTGACCATGTCAATTGTTTCATTGGCGGCGACCATCATTTCCGGCGAACTGGTCAACCCTTGCTCGATGTAGCCGACATCGTGGATCATGTTGCCGCCGACCAGCGCGGCGGTGGCGATGTTGATGGCCGATTCCATCGCCGCCTGCTCGTCGTAAGTTTTGACATCGGAGCAGCCGGCCGTTTCGTACATGGGCAAGCCCAACCATTTGGTGATTTCGGTGTAGCCGGCGCTGAGCAGGGCCATTTCGGGCGAGCCGTAGGTGTAAACGGCCGTCCGCATATCCATATTCGACATCAACCCGCCAATAATAAGGGGGGCGCCCGGCTTACGAAGCTGGCTGAGGACAATGCCAAACAAGCTTTCGGTCAGGGCTTGCACGGCCGTTCCCGCCAAAGTCGTCGGCGAAGTCGCTCCGGCCAACGGGCAGGGCGTGTAAACAAACGGAATCTCGTGGTCTACTGAGAACAACAGCTTCTGAATCACCTCTTCCGAATGGCTCAATGGCGAAACCGGCTCGATGTACAGCGAGAAAGCCGGCCCTTTACGCCACTCATCCTTGCCGCCCAGCCGGATGTAAGCCATTTCTAACTGGTCGTTTAAGCCGTCGAGGTCAACGGCCGTAATGTTGATCGGTTTCGTCGTCTCTTCCAGCATCGCCAGATATTGCCAGCGGTCATAAGTGCCAACGGCCGTATCCTGCACAATCCCCAACGACATATGAAAATCCAGATTAGGCAGCGCCTGCGCCAATCGGGCAAAATTCTTCACATCCTGGTACACAGCCCGCCGCCGTTCGCCCGTGTATGGATCAATCGTAAACGGCGTATCCGAACCAGCCCCAAAATACATCTGATTTTTGTACAACTCCATCCGATATTGGCGATCCGGCCCTGCCACCACAACTTTCCGCGGAACCGTCCTCAGCGCCTTCTCCACCATCCAGGGCGGAATCTTCACCAGGCTGCTGTCAGACTCAATACCCTCCACAATCGCGCCGCCAGAATGGGCTAAATCCACCCCTTCCTGTTCATAGACGCGCACGCCCGTCTCATACAACACCCGCAAAGCCGCAAAGTAAATCGCCTCAATCTCATCTTCTGTAAACACCTGAAGCTTGGGCGTGGCATTCACGGCATAATTTGTTTTCTTAACCTTCATAGTTCCATCTCCTTGTAAGACAAGTTTGCAAACTTGTCCCACATTTAGATAAATTGCTCCTGCCGAATCTCGCCGCCGGGCGGCACAACCACAAAATTGCTGTCCGCTGTATCCAGCGCAGCGGCAACCTCAACCAAACGACGCGCATACGCATCTGAGCCAAGAATTTCCTCGTAACGCATGTTCCATCGTTGGCAGTAAGCCGCCACTTCTTTCGCCTGAGGTCGGTATTTCTCCAAATCCGCCTCATCATGGGCCACCAAAACCAGCCGTTCGTAATGCTGATACTGCGTGTCCATAATCCAGGTCGCATCCTTTTCGCCATACTTTTCCACATATTCATGGTACTCAGCCAACGGATTACTCCCCGATTCCAGCCACCCTTTACTCAGATAATATGTACCCGGTTCCGCTTCAAACTCACGCATATACGCCTCGCGTGAGCCAAGCAAAATGGCAATGCAATCGTCCGTGCGCGGGATGAGCAACGTATGCGGCCCGGCCTTGATGCCATTCAATCCATTGCCGCATAAGCCGTAGCCCAACACAATCAGGCTCGGTTCGGCTACAGCGTCAATTTGCTCCTGAACGCTCAAGGTCATCTTATTTGGATAGCGATGTAAACCGTAATCCATGTAAGTCACATCGCGCGCCAGGCCATCAGGCAGCAGCTTTTTCAGCATCTCCTGCATAATTTGGCAAGCAATGATGACCACAGGCAGCTTTTCTGGCGGTTCCGACATATTTGTCCGTTCCCCATACATGGGGCTGGGGTTCGGGAATTCCAATTCCCGAACCATATTTAGGCATGTACCGGGAATTGGAATTCCCGATACAAACGCTACGCGCCCACAAACTGCTTGGCTAAATCAGCGCCGGCCGGGCCGTTCGAGCCATAGCCATCAGCGCCGATGCGGTCGGCAAAGGGCGCGTCAACCGGCGCGCCGCCAATCATAATTTTGACCTGATCGCGCAAACCGGCCTCTTCAATGGCTTTGATGGCGTAACCCATGGAGCGCATCGTCGTCGTCAGCAGGGCCGACATGCCCACGATATCCGGCTGGTGTTCTTTGATAGCTTCGACAAACTTTTCCGGTTCGACGTTGAAACCCAGATTGATGACTTCAAAGCCTGCGCCTTCGCACATCATGCCCACCAAATTTTTGCCGATGTCGTGCAAGTCGCCTTTGACGGTTCCCATCACGATTTTGCCGATGAGTTTGGCCCCGGCAGCCGCCAGATAGGGCCGCAGCAGTTCCAACCCTTCTTTCATGGCGTCGGCTGACATCAATACTTCAGGCACAAACATATCGCCGCGCTTAAAGCGTACGCCAACTTCGTTCATGCCCGGAACCAGTCCATTATCCAAAATTTCTTTCGGGCCAAGCCCATTATCCAACGCCCGCTGTACCAGCTTAGGCGATTTTTCGGCGTCCCCTTCAAGTACGGCCGTTGATAATCGTTCGTAAAGTCTGCTCATGATTATTTCCTTTTGGGAGTAGGAAGTAGGGGACGTCCCCCCTTCCCCCTACTCCTTTATTCCCTACTCCTTCACTCGCTCTTCCGCCGCCGCTAAAACGGCTTCAATCGCTTGTTCCGTCTCCGGCTTAATGGGAGTCGGTTGGTGCGTCGCCATAATGTCATGGGTGCGGGCGATGACGCGGTCGCGCATCGTCGTGCTGCCCATCTCTTGCCATTCCTCAAAATTGCGCCGGTCGCACAGGTTAGGGTACCAAAATTCGGTCTTATAATGATCGCGGGTATGTTGTTCGCGCAAATAATGACCATTAGGGCCAACGTCATGGATGACATCCACTGCCAGCGTCTCCTCGGTCACTTCAATGCCGCGCGTAATGCGCCGAGAATAACCGATGGCTTCGTCCATCATCACCGTTTGCAAAATGGAGCCTGTCATGCCGCTTTCGGTGTAGCCAACATCATGGCACAAGTCGCCGCCGCTTAACGCTGAGAAATAGACAGAAAGCGAACCTTCAAGAGCCGCTTGCTCGTCCAGCGTCTTGGAATCGGTGCAACCGCCGGTTTGCCACAAGGGGAGTCCGGCAAAATGGGCCAGTTCGGTATGCCCGGCCATCATCAATGACAGTTCCGGCGCGCCATAGGCCAAAATCATCGCGCTCATGTCCATCACCGACAAGACGCCGCCCATGAAAAAGGGCAAGCCGGGTCGCAGCGTCTGGGCAATGACTAAACCCATCCACGATTCGGCCGCAGCCTGGGTGATAATGCCGGCGGCGGTGATAGGCGCCGTCCCACCGGCCAATGGACACGGCGTAAAGATGACGGGAACGCGATGTTTGGCGCAGAAGATAAGTTTGTCCAGCGCTTCAACGGTGCTGACTAAGGGGGAAAGCGGTTCACAGTAATGAACGTAGTTCGGCCGCTTTTCGAAGGCATCCTGCCCGCCAGCTTCGGCGATGGCGATTTTGTGGATGTCTTCGGCGTCGTCTTTGCCAAATGACCAGGCGACGATGGGTTTGCTGGTTTTGGGGAACATGGTGGCAAACTCATACGAGGCGGCCAGTTCGTCATGCACATCGCTGATGGTTCCCAGAGACTCGCAAAAATCTATGTTGGGCAGCGCGTCGCAGACGGTGGCGACAATTTCGGAGTCGGATCGGACATACGGCCGTCTCTCCAACGTCTCAATATCAATAAAATTGGGCGGCGTCGGGCCAGGGCCAAAATGCGCCCGTCCGGGGCCAATGTGGATGTCGTTCTCCGGGTTGCCGTCGCGGGCAAAAATCGTGAAACTGCGCGGCGCTTTGGCCAGCGCGTCCTTCACCAGATAAGCCGGAATGCGAACCCGGTCGCCATCCACCCAGGCGCCCGCTTTCTTCAAAATTTTGCGCGCTTTCTTATGCTGTACTTCCAAGCCGGTATACTCCAAAACGTGAAGTACGCCGTCAAACAATTCCTGCAATTGATCGTCTGAAAGCATTTGAAAGCGAACGCCAGAATTAACGCGGTAATTTGTTCTCATCCTACACCCCCGCAAATTGCTTCGCTAAATCAACGGCCGAAGCCGCGTTAGAAGCGTAGCCGTCGGCGCCAATTTTGTCGGCAAATGATTGGGTCACAGGCGCGCCGCCAATCATAACCTTGACTTGGTCCCGCAAACCGGCTTCTTGCAGCGCTTTGATGGTGTGTCCCATCGAGCGCATTGTTGTGGTAAGCAAAGCGGACATGCCAACGATGTCGGGATTGAACTCTTTAACGGCCGTTACAAAATCCTCCGGCGCAATGTTCTTCCCCATATCTTTGACCTCGAAGCCAGCCCCTTCACACATCATGCCTACCAGATTTTTGCCGATGTCGTGCATATCGCCCTTGACTGTGCCCAGCAGGATTTTGCCGGCCATTTCAACGCCGCCTTCAACAAGTAAAGGCTTCAACACATCCATCGCCGATTGCATCGCCCGCGCCGAACGCAGCACTTCGGGCACAAACATATTTCCGGCGCGGAATTCCACACCGACATGATCCATACCCGGCATCAAACCATTGTCCAGGATATTTTGCGGTTCCAAGCCATCATCGAGCGCGTCTTCGGTTAAATCTATAGCGTCATCGCTGTTGCCTTCGATAACGGCCGTTGCTAATTCAGATAGAATCTCACTCATGTTTCCTCCAAAATGGAGTGCGGAGCATACAGTAAGAAATATGGAGAAACCTTCCCTATAGCCCTTACGCCCTGCTCCCAACTCCCTACTTCTTATTCCTCGCACGATACGCCTTGATCCAATTCATCGCATACTCATCCCGCCCCATCGCCAAATCGGCGGCCAGAACAGCTAACATCACTTCCGACACCATCGGATTGGTGATAGGACAAGTCAATCCGGCATGAATTGCCATAGCGATAAACGTGGAATTAATGTATTTACGATCTGGCAAGCCAAACGAGATGTTACTGGCGCCCATCGTCACGTTAACGCCAAATTCCTTAACAACCAATGCGGTCGTTTCCAGAGCAATACGACCGGCATTGCTCTCGGCTCCCATTGTCAAAGCCAGGGGGTCAACAACCACATCTTCTGGCGGAATGCCCAACTTACCGGCGCGTTCGATGATTTTGCCAGCCACCGCCAGCCGCTTTTCTGGCGTTTCAGGAATGCCATCGTCATCCATGCACAAGGCAATCACGGCCGCGCCATATTCCTTCACCAATGGCAGCACAGCGCTTAGCGCCCGCTCCTCGCCATTGACGGAATTGACCAGCGGCTTACCCTCGTAAACAGATAAAGCCGCGGCCAGCGCTTCGGGATCGGCCGTGTCAATACACAGCGGTACGTCCGTCACTTCCATCACCATTTGCATCAATTTCTTGAGCAGCGCCGGTTCATCGGCTCCGGGAACGCCCGCATTTACATCCAGTACAACGGCTCCCGCCGCCACCTGGCTTATGGCATCCTGACGCACAATATCGAAATCGCCCGCCTGTAAAGCCGCCAGCACCTTCTTGCGCCCAGTCGGGTTAATCCGCTCCCCAATCATCACTGTTGGCCGGGAACGATAAATTTCAACTTGCTTTGTCTTGGATGAAAGAATTGTTGTCAAATTCGCTGTCATAAAAAACCTCCTCGTGAAGTCGGCAAAGCAACTAAGGAACGGTTGTCACTTCGCCGCTCCCCAATTTCATAAAAATTCTCAATAAAAAAAGGGAGCGACTCAATGCTAGAATCGCTCCCTTTCCTCGAAGGCAAAATGATTAGGCAATAAAAACGAATGGTCTGGCTCAGGCAAACGAAATGCTTGTTTGCCCTTACAGTTGCGGGACAGCGCCGGACTTTTATTCCATCAAACCAATACCGGCTTCATTCCAGGGAAATACCTGCCTCTCGCTGCGGGCGAAAGTGTTTTTACGGCCGTATTCGATTGTTAACAACGGTTGATGATTGCTCTTCCCTATCACGTCGCCATCTGGTATATTTACGATATATCAGATGCAGATTAAAAAAAGTGGGCGCCAAAAGCCCAACGAAACAGTACCTTCGTACCACTAAAAAGTTATTTACATGGTCATAGATTAGCAATTTTCGAGATAGTGCTAAATGTCATAATTGTTTTGGATGAATGTCACTATCAAATGCTGATCAACTTTCATATATTGGATAGGCGGCGGCATTAAATGACTGCCGCTTCGGGAGCAGGAAAAGTAGAACATCAACCCCATTCATTGATTTACCTACGCCCTTGCCCTACTCTCAAATGTCAACACAAAGCTTAACGCTAGGAGGCAGTCTGATGTCTATATTTTCACCCCCTCGGTATCAACCCCCATTTTCACCTGCCCAACGCGAATCAACCGCTATGCGCGCCTTCACGGCTTTTGAAAAGAGTATCAAAGGCGCCCTGTTTGGCTGTCGGATGTGTGGTAACTGCATTTTACAGGAAACAGCATTCATCTGTCCCATGACCTGCCCCAAAGGGTTACGCAACGGTCTCTGCGGCGGGGCGACACCGGAACAATGCGAGGTTGATCCATCACGGCCGTGTACCTGGTATGCCATCTACGAACGGGCCGAAAAGATGGGCCGTCTGGACAAACTGCTAGAAATCAACGCCCCCATTGACGGCAACCGCGCCGGTCATGAAACCTGGATAGACATGGTTCGCCACTGGCGCGACCGCGAAGAAAAGCCCCATTTGCTAGATTTGCTGCGCGACCGGGACAAATTCAACGAGGAGTGGGACAAATTCTTCTACGACTTGCGTCAACCAGACTGGTGGCAAGGCGACGCTGAATACCATCCGCCAACTTATGATGAGCCAATCTCATTGCTCGAAGCCAACCTAAGAACCGGCGCCTTTGTCACCACGGCCGAAATCGCGCCGCCATTAGGCGCCTCAGGCGCCATCATTAGCAAAAAAGCGGGCTGGTTAAAAGGGCAAGTGGCCGCCGCTAATTTTACCGACAACGCTTCAGCGTCGGCGCGCATGAACAGCATGGCATCCAGCCAAATTTGTCAACAGTCGGGATTGGAAGCAGTGATGCAGCTACAAGCCCGCGACCGCAGCCGGGTGATCATTGAGGCCGACGCGATGGGCGCGGCCGGATTGGGCATTCGCAACATTCTTTGCCTCAGCGGCGATCATCATCGCTTTGGCCCCACGCCAATGGTCAAGCCAGACCAGTTTGACATGGATGCAGTACAGGTGTTGTGGATGCTGCGCCGGATGAGAGACGATGGGATTTATTTGGACGGCCGTGCCATCAAGCGCCGTCCGATGTGGTTCCTGGGCGCGGCCGGATCGCCGTATGGGGCCAATCCAAAATTTGAAGCCATCCGCGCCGAGAAAAAAATCAACGCCGGGGCGCAGTTCATCCAAACCCAGCCCATTTTCGATTATGATCGCTTTACCGATTGGCTGGAAGCGCTCGATAAACGCAATTTGCTAGACAAAGTTTATCTGCTGCCCGGCCTGATTCCGCTCAAGAGCGCTCGCGCCGCCCACTTCATGGCCGGCGACGTGCCCGGCGTCGTCATCCCGCCCGAACTCCTCAAGCGCATGGACGCCGCCGGCGATAAAGATGGACAGGCCGAAGAAGGGATCGCCATCGCTTTGGAGATGATTGAGAAGCTGAAAAATACGCCGGGACTGAATGGGATGCACATCATGGCCGTGCACTGGGAAGCGATCGTGCCCCGTCTGGTTGAGGAAGCCGACCTGCCCCGCCCGTTATACCAGGATTGGCCAATACCAAAAGAGGACCCTGCTGAAGAAACGGCCGTGTCCGTCGCCTAAGATTGTCAAACATAAACAAAAAAAGAACGGATAAGCAAGATGCTTATCCGTTCTTTTTTTGTCGCCAATTTGGCAGCGATCTATTGAAAATTTAGTTAACTCGCCGCTCGCTTCTCATGAATAGGCAGTAAGAAAATGGGCGATTCAACCTGCCGCACCAGTCGCTCGGCAACACTGCCCACAAAAACGCGGTCTAAACCGCCACGGCCGTGCGTCGCCATCATAATCAAATCTATATCTTCGCCCTTACCCACTGCGGCAATCGTCTCCGCCGCTTCAGATCCAGCAACAATAGTCCGAACCGTCAATCCTTCTTCTTCCAGAGCGGCGGCCACATTGCTCAAATATATTTTCGCCTGCTTCTCAGCCTCAAGGCGCAAAGCTTCCACTGCATCCGCCATCACGCCATAGGTCGCCGCTTCAGGTATTTCGGGAACCGACAGTAATAAAATGATGCTGTCAAACGATGGATCCACAGCCCGCACATAAGGCAGCACCCGCTCGGCGAATTCTGAACCATCTAATGGAACAAGCAGCCGTTCAAAACGCGGCGAGGGCATTTCTCCATTGGCGGTTGGACGAATCAATAAAATGGGAGTGGCGCTTAATTGAATGATTTTGCTGGCTATGCTGCCCAATACCCATTGTTGTACGCCGGAACGGCCGTGCGTACTCAATATAATCATATCAGCATCCAATTCGCGGGAGAGCAAATTCACCGTCTCGGCGACAGGGCCAATCCCAACCGCAAAATCAATGGGTATACCATTATGGCTTAATCGATCCACAACCCCTTGTAAATAAGTTTCTTTCTCCAAGCGCCCTGCTTCAAGCTGCGCGCGCGTGTTCGGTCTCACCTGGAATGCACTACGCGCTCCTATAATTGAAACCAATGTGAGCTGCGCTTCATAGGCCTGGCACAATGAGCTGGCAATTGGCAACACCTTTTCCGCGAATTCCGAGCCATCCAGCGTCACTAACAACCGACGTGGGGAGGCCACTTTACCACGCCAACTTGTATTTAAAGCGGGAATAGGCCTCAAGTCAGTCAATCGTGGAGTAAGTTTGAAGGGGCTAGTCAAAGCAGTCGCCGGTTCGCCGCTGCCTTGGCCTACGCCCCACATCGCCTCTTCCAAAATACCAAGCTGCTCCTTCAACGGCGACGGCTCGCCTAATTCACGCCGAAAGTAACTAAAACCGCCATATAGAATGGGGATAAACAAAAAGTATGTCCAGGCCCCCTCAAAAAAGCGTTCCTGAAAAATGATAATTGTCGCCCCGCTGGTAATAGTCGCAGCTAAAACTGTACCCACAATTAGTCCTGCTTTACTAACTAAAAATTCCTCGCGCACTTCACGAAGCAATCGCTTTGTCACCGCCCAGCCAGTCATACTGAGCAAAATAAAAACCCCAGCGGCATAAATTGCCAGATAAGTCTCTTCATTTGTTCCAAAAGCGAGAAAAATAATGCAGGCTAACCCAACTTCAATCCAGACAGGTTTATCAGCCACATCAAATTTATTTCGCGCACCGATAAATGCCGGAATGTAATGACGATCTTTTAGTCCCAGCGCTAGATTTTGCAATCCTTGAGCGCTGGCGGCCGATGCCGACATGAGAACGGCAATACCAACTAATGTCCCCAACAGCGGCAGTGGCGCAGGCAGCAGTTGATCCATCGTCTGCGTAAAAACGGAGACATGTGCGTTGGTTGGATCGGCTAAATCATATATCGCTGGGCCAACAACGAGCATTGTTGCAGCGGTTGATCCCATGATGATGAGCAGGCTGCCGAAGGCCTTTTTGCTTTTAGCGGCCGGCTCGCCGTCATAAGCGGCAACAAGATTTGCAAATACTTCGATTCCGGTCATTACGGCCAACATGCGGGCGAACCCACCCAAGGTAAAGTGTAAATATTCGCCAGAGAATGCGGCAAAATTAAAATCGGGCAGTTGTAACCCACGTTTCCAAATGGCGGCAATAATCATCATCCAAAGTAATGCTAAAACGCCGGCGGTAGCGGGGCCAAAGGCGCGGGCGGCTGTCTTGGGGCCACGATTAACGAGCCATCCTGTCAAAATACTTAGCATAATGGCAACAAGGGTGCGGTATTGAATGCCGATGACGGTTTCATTTAGAAACGGCAGTCTGTCGGCAATGAAAGTAACCATCGCCGCCATGCTTACCAAAAAGGTTAGTGTATATTCGACAAAAGTAATGGCCGCATTGACTTTGACAGCCCAGCCGCCAAATTCCTCTTCGCTCAGACCACTGCCGCCGCTGCCATCGGTAACCCAGCTCATTACAAGCCGGTACATCGCCGAAATCATGGCGATGGTAGCGATGACCAACCATACAGATGCGCCAAATGTAACCTGCGCTACGCCGGCGACTACGATGAGTTTAAGGAATGGGCCAAATACGTAAAGGGGAGAGGTGGCTGGATCGCCACCGCCAGCTAATGCGCCTTCGAAGGCATTGTTGAGTTTGTGGGAAACGTGTGCCATACGGACCCTCACATTGTTCGGGATCGCAGTCCGCGCTTCGATGTGGTTACGGCCGTCTGCAACGACGGAACGTAATCCAGGTGGTAATGGTGCGCCAATAAAACAGACTTCTTAATTATAGTCGGAAAAAGGGGGGAACGCATCAATTTTCGACTAACCGGCAGGGCTAACTGGCGACTGTATCAGGACTTTTCCAAACTCATAATAAATTTATCAGTTTGGGCAATGCTGCGCGTCAAACTTATATTTTGTGAGCCGGGTATTACCCGCACGAGGGCG
>JANTGY010000041.1 GCA_024762695.1 Anaerolineae bacterium | reverse complement strand
ATGTTCGTAGTAAGGTACGTAGTCGCGCTGTTCAGCGACGGAGTACCGTTGGATGACGCCACTCCGAAGACTACGTGGCTAACTACGAGCAGCCAATAATCTCTCCTCAGTAAATGTAAGGCGATTTGGCAAAGGGTGCATTTCAAATGAGTTGAGAAAAGTGCGTGTTTCGGGAATTCCAATTCCCGAAACGTTGAGCTAAGTATCGGGAATTCCAATTCCCGATACATCAACTGAGATGAAACACACCCTTTGGCAAATCGCCACCCGATTTGGCAAATCGGGCTACAACGGCGCGCCATTTTCATTCATTCGTGGTGCGCCGCAGGCGCGGGGTGTCTCCTTCAAAAATAGCGGGGATTAGAGAATTGTGGGATTGTTTTAAAAAAATCTCCGAATCCCCTCATTCCCGTTTTGCATTTAGGGTGTTGAGCTTGCGCTCATGCGCCTCCATCTTATAGGGGGATGGGATGGCGTTACGGCCGTTCCCCACACAAATAATAATAATAACCCCAATCGCAGCGTTCAGTTATGGCCAGATGAAAATCAACCTACTGGTTCAAAAATGCCTGCGGCGCAAACAATTCTGGACGACACGGATCGTAATCTTCTCCTAAGACAACCCTATAATCGTACGGGTAGTCTGTGTCGCCTTCAATCAATTCAATGCTAGAGCGGTAGACATTAAAAATCCAACCAAGCAGCCAATTATACGAGCCTTTGAAATTAGGGCCGTAATAGCTGATTTGGGTGAGGGCATTCTCTTGCGGGTCATCGTCGCCAAAGACGGGAACAAAGCCATGAGTCGCCAAATTATCGGCGGCCAGCAAGGGCAAGTCGGGGTTATCGGTAGCGTTAATAAGTTCAACAAAGATGGGGGAGCGGTTGGCGCGGCTCAGCGCCGGCGGCAAGAATAATCGGCTTAATGTTTCCTGCATCATGTCGTTCCCCTCCCAAATGGGGAGCAGCACTTGCGCCCCGCTGGAGGGGACAACCCAGGATTCAACTTTGCCGCCGACATAGAGATTTTGCACGCCATTTTCGCGAATGGAGGGCGCTAATGCAGCTAATTGCAAGATGAGACCGATGTCCATATCGGTGTCTACACGCGTTTTGTAGGTGTTCCACAGGGTCGGAACCTGGGTGATGAGGCCAAGGTCAACGCCTTGATTGAGCATAGCCCGCAGCAACTGCTGCTGGCGACGGCCGCGATCAAAGTCGCTGGAAGTGAGACGGGAACGCGCATACCACAAAGCCAGATCGCCATCCATCTGATAGATGCCCTGTTCCAGCGCAAATTGTTCCCAATTATCTTCGTCGTGGATGTCGAGTCCCGGTTCCTTGAGCCGCCAATCTTGCAGGCGGCAGCTTACGGCCATTTCGACGCCGCCCATAGCGTCTACAATTTCCTCAAAAGCGTCAAAATCAACGCGGGCATAGTTGTGAATGGGGATGCCAAAGTTGTAGAGGATGGTTTGTTCCAGGAGCGCTACGCCGCCGCCTTCGTATTCCTTCTCGTCGCCGCGCGCCAGGGCGGTGTTGAGCCGGTTCATGATGCTGCCCGGTATATAGACGTATAAATCACGCGGCAGGGAGATGATGGAAGCAGTTGGGCCATCCCGATTGATGGCGACGATCATGATGGTGTCGGTGCGGGCGGATTCGGCTCCAATGGGTGTGTCGCTGCCCAGCAAAAGGATGTTGGTGGTGTTGTCGGGGATTTCGAATGTGGGAACGGCCGTTGGGATGGGGGTTTCGGGCGTAGGTACTTCGGGCAATAACGTACCGATGGCAATCGTTGCGTCCAGAGTTGAGGCGACTTGCGGGCGGCTGGTAGGCGTTAGCGATGGAATAGGGGTTGGCGTAAAGGTTGGCGATGGCGTAGGGCTGGGGCCGGGCGTTGGCGAGTTGGCGGGCGTTGGCGAGAATGCGGCCGTTGGCGGCGGCGGGCTGGCGGTTTCAGGTTGTTCCGCCGTGGCGGTAGCCGGGATAGCCGCCGAAAGCGCGCGCGTTGGCAGTGGATTCTGCCCGCCGGGTTGGGACAAGGCCTGCCAAATAAAAAGGCTCCCGCCGACCAAGGCGAGCGCAAGCGCTAAGTAGACGATTAAACGAGTCCGACTGCGTGATGATTTCGAGTTCACAAAATAATTTCCAATATCTGCCGGGGATTATAATTTTTCGCCAAAGAGGTGTTCTGTACGAATAAAAACCGCATAGCCGATGATGAAGACGATAACGGCCGTCACAAACGTTCTCAGCAAGAATACCGGGTTCATGGCAACCGGGCCGGCGCTGGTCTGCGTCCCCCATAACACTGTGCGGTAACTGTCAATAATCGAAGCCATCGGATTTATCCAGCGCATCACCTGGGCTGGATTAAACGTAATGCCCAACAATGTGCTGGAATCGCCAAAAAATTCAAAAGGGTAAAAAATTGGCGTCAGAAAAAACCAGGCCTGCACTCCAACCTGCAAAACCATCAACACATCACGGTAGAAAACGGTTATAGCGCCTAATAACAGCGTTATGCCCAGCGTAAAGATAATTTGCGTGAGCACAATAACCGGAACCCACAAAGCATAAATCGTCAGCCCAATGTCATAGGCGTAGATGAACAATGTCAAGACCACAAGAGAAAAGCCAAAATTGACCAAATTAGAAAGCAGACTGGCCGTAGGGAGCAGTTCGCGGGGGAAATACACTTTTTTGACCAAAGGAGCGTTGTTGATGATAGACATTGTGCCGGCCGTTAAGGCGCCGCTGAAAAAGTGCCAGGGAACAATACCCACCAGCACAAAAACCGGGTACTGGCGAGTCCCTTGACCGCGCCCCAGGACGCTGAAGACAAGGGTAAAGACCAGCATTAAGCCCAGAGGGTTGAGCATACTCCACAAAATGCCCAGGATGGAATTTTTATAGCGGGCTTTGATGTCGCGGATGACCAGATTGGTCAACAGATAGCGATAATCTTTGATGGCTTGCAGCCTGTCGCGCAGCCGACCGCCGCCAACAGCGGCGTCGTAAACGTAAAAGTCGGGGGTCAGGCTTGTTTTAGATGACATAGTTATTCGGACGGCTTATTTTGCTGGACTCGCCAACACCATCGGCGATTATAACGTAGACAAGACGATGTGCATAGATGGATTTTGGCGATGATCACACAAAGGGTGTGTTTCATCTCAGTTGATGTATCGGGAATTGGAATTCCCCGATACCTACTCGAGAGGAAGTTGCGGGAATTCCAATTCCCGATACATGCGATTCATTAGTGGCGAAAACTTCGTGATACTAACGGAATTCCAATTCCCGAAACACGCACTTTTCTCAACTCATTTGAAATGCACCCTCACACAAATTTGCCATAAAGCGCTTCAATCTCTTTTACCTGTTCGGCCATTGTATAAACGGGTTGGATGCCGGCTTGTAAGCGGGGCAGCAGAGACGGGTCGCGCAGTAATGCCAGCAGGCTGTCGCGTAAGGCGGCAGTATCGTTGGGCGGAACGAGCAGGCCGTCTACGTTGTGGGTGATTTTTTCGGGCATGGCTCCAATGCGGGAGGCGAGGATGGGGGTTTTGACGGCGAAGGCTTCCTGGATGGTGAGTGGGGAGGCTTCGTACCATAAGGTGGGCATGACGAGGATATCGAGGTTGGCTAACTCGCCCCAAATTTTCTCGCGGGCGACGCGGCCGGCGAAATGGATACCGGGATGTTGAGCGTCTTGTTGGAGTTGGGCGACGTAGTCAGGGAAGGCGTCCAGCCCGCCGTACAGGGTAAGTTTTACGCCGTCGCGGGGGAGTTGGTTAACGGCCGTAATCAAATTATGCACGCCCTTGGGACGACCAAGACTGCCAATGTAGCCAATATGCAGCGTATCGGGGGGGCGGGGCGTCTTTTGGCTGAGCAGCGCATCAATTTCTTGCTGGGGAACTTCGATGCCATGTTGAATGTGGATGATGTTGTCGCCGGAGATGCCCATTTCGCGGTAGATTTGTTGGACGAAGCAGGTGGGGGCGATGACGGCGTTGGCCTGGGCGATGATGCGGCGTAAACGGCCGTTGCGATAGGCCATCAACGGCGCGGCGGCCGGGGCCAACCATCTCAGATTCTGTTTGCCCGAACGGGCGACGGCGCAGCGACCGCAGTTGAGATAGGTTTTACTGGGGCCGGGACAAATGGCGCCGTCGTAATTGGTGACAAGCTGGCCGTTGGCGCAGCCGTACCAATAATCGTGTAGGGTGATGACGATGGGGACGGAGACGGCCGTTATCCGATCAATCAAGCTAAAAGGCAGTCCCATCAAATGATGAATGTGAATGATGTCGGGATTTTCTTGGGCCAGCACGGCGGCGAAGGCCCGATCCAATTGTTTATGGGCGAAGGTGTTGCGAAAGACTTGGGAACGGCCGTGCGGCCCAATTCCGGCTCGATAAACGCGCAACCCATCTTCATTTTGCGGTTCCGGCGTTTCAGATGGCGGATACCCCGATGGACAGAAAAGCGCGACGGAATGGCCGGCCTGGATTTGGTAATGGGCCAATGTTTGGGCGTAAAGCTCCGTCCCGCCCACATGTTCGGGCATGTATTGATGAACGATGTGAAAAATTCGCAAGAGATTTCCAATTTCAGGGTAGGGGCGACCCTTGTGGTCGCCCAGCCGGGCAGGCACAAGGCCAGCCCCTACGACAAAATTTCAATATTGATTTGAACACCTATGTCACCGCCTCGTTGAGGACAGCCCTGTAGTTTATCAAAACCCGATCAGCGACGCGGCTCCAGGTGTATTGTTGTTCCACTTTTTGTTGGCCGCGCCGCCCCATTTTCTGGTTTAGGGCCGTGTCTGTCAACAGTGTATGAACGGTTCGCGTGAGCGCGGCAACATCGCCGTAAGGCACAAGGAGGCCGTTCTCGCCATCATCCACCACGCCGGGGATGCCGCCAGCGTCGGCGCCGATGACCGGCTTGCCGTGCGCCCACGCTTCCAAAAAAACGATGCCGAACGAGTCGCTGTGGGAGGGCATGAGAAAAAGTGTCGAGGCTTCTAACAAGGCATGTTTTTCGGCGTCGGACAGAATGCCTAACGGCCGTATTCCTTCCTTCTCATCATCATTCAATCGCTCAAAAAACCGTTCAAAATCAGGCGCCGTTTGCCCGACCAACGCCAATGTCGCCGGCGAACCTTGTCGGCGCAGCGCCAAAATCGCTTGGGCGGCGTCAATCGCCCCCTTGTCCCGATTGGCGCGGCCAATGAACAAGGCCATTGGCGCTTGCAAACCGTATTTTTCCATAACCGGCGCGGCGTCTAAAGCGGCGGGCAGCGGGTCAAGACCGCCGCCAATCACATCCAGGCGCGGTGGATTGACGCCGTATTGGCGCAGTTTTTCCGCTTCGACTGAGGTTAAAACCAGCGCGGCGTCGGCGTCGGACATGATTTGGCGTTGGTGATCCATCGTGGAATTCAGCGCGACGCGATCCCGCTTGCCAAAGCCGAAATGGGCGAAGGGGGTGACGATGAAGGGGATTTGGCGTTGGCGGGCATAGCTCCATCCGGCGACGATTGGATATTCCCAGGAGATGTTGAAGCCGTGTACAAGGTCGAAAGGAGCGGCTAATTCGGCCAGGGTTGCTTCTAATCCAAGAATGGGTGGGATGCGGCGGGCCATTCTACGGAGAACGGCCGTTTGCTGGCCCGGTAATAGTGAAAGCAAGGCCATCGCTTTGCGCCACGCCAACAGCCCATTGCGGCTGCCGGGAAACGGCCGTATGGGGCAGCGAATGAGTTGAACGCCGTCTACAATTTCGGCAATGGTTTGTTGAACGGCCGTCCCTTCCCACAATTCCCGTTCGGTTTGGGCTGAGGTGGCGACGGCCGTAACCGCATGGCCGCGCCGCGCCAATTCCCGCGCCAACGAGCCGACATAGCGTTCGCCGCCGCCGGGGAATGGCGGAAAAGCGGGGGATACGAACAAAATACGCATGGCAGAAAGCTACCCCAAGTTAAGGAAAATGTAAAACGTAAAGCGTAATTGGCGTTTCGCGTTTATGTTTTTTGCCCGGCAGCGACGGTCGGTAGATAAACGGTTTCGTCCAAGACGCGATACTCAAACGCACCCAGGTCAATTGCGTTGTTTTGAATGCGGGGACGGCCGTCAAAATCAACCGCGCCCGATTCCGTCAGATTTTCTCCGGCGTCAATGACCGGCGAGCCTGTTTGCGGGTGAAAGTCAAACGGCGCGTTCATATTCGCAAACAACGGATCAGCGAAGAGCGATTGGCTGTCGTTGCCCGTTGCTGCCTGGAATGCGGTTAATCCGGCGTAGGTGACATTGTTCCATTGCCATTCGCTAAAATCACGGCCGTTTGGAGCGAAATAGAGGTTGTAGTTCACATCATTGGCGCTGTTATTGGTGAAGAGGTTGCCAAAAAACAAGCTCTGATCATTGGCGTAAAAGATGTTGTTTTTGATGACGTTATCGTGGGCATCGTACTGAATCATCATCTCGCCATTTTGCCATTGCAGGGTGTCATTTTGGAAAAAGGTGTTATTCACAAAAATACAATGGTGCGTGCTGCCTCGCAGTTCGTCGTAGCCGCCAATGCCGATGCCGGTAACGTGATTCTGGTAGAGCAAGTTGTTACGGACGGTGACGTAGCTGGCGTCGCCGCCGCCGTGTTCGCTGGTGATTTCCATGCCGAGATTGGTTTGGTAAACGGTGTTCCGCTCAATGATGATGCGCGTCCCGCCATCCACATAAATGCCATCGGCGCTGCGCTCGCCGCCATAAGCGGGGTTGGCGACGCTGTCCACATTGTACACAATGTTGTCGCTGACAACGCCGTCCCGCGCCCGGTCATAAGAAGGGTCGGGGGCGGTGTTCTCAAAGCCAATCATGACGATGGCGATATTGTCGGTGTCGTGGACGGTGTTGCGGCTGATGGTGAAATCCTCCACGTTGCCGTTGAGGACGAGGGCTTCGCTGGAACCGAGGATAAGATCGTGCAGATGGTTGCCGTCAATGATAATGTCGTGAATGGAGTTGGGGGCGCTGTCGCCGTAGAAGGCGATGCCGTGCGCGTCAGCGCCCAGCAAGTCGCCGTCAACGGGGGCGTGGGTTTCGATGTGGTGGATGTGGTTGTCGCGCAGTTCGATGTGATGCGACGCCCCAGAAACGGCGATGCCCATGGGCACGGCGTCGGGCGCTGTCGTAGTGTAGTTGCGGATTTCCAGTCCCTGAATGATGAGGTAGCTCTGTCCATAGATGTCTATGCCGCTGTCGCCGTCGGGAGTAGAGAAGCCAGAGCCGTCGAGTACGGCCGTCTCCCCATCATAACTGGTAAATGTGATATATTCGTCTGCCGAGCCGGATACATTGATGAAAACCGTTTCATTGTAAACGCCGCCCCGAAGGTAAACGGTATCGCCAGCGGCAACAGTATCGGCGGCGTGTTGGATGGTGCGCCAGGGCTGCGATAAACTGCCCGCCGCGTTGTCGTTGCCGTCAACAGCGACGTAGTAAACGCCGCTGGCTGCATTATTCGCTTCAATCGTCCGACAACTGGTTATTATGAGCCAAAACAGGGTGATGGTTACGGCCGTTATCGACATCATTACTTTTTTCATCTATTTATCTCCTGGAACAAAAGCATATAATATGATCGACTATAATGAAAGAAAATGATGATGAATGGCTCAATAGTGCGACAACTGGAGGCTATAACATGGAATACCCCGAAACTGAACAACCGAAAAAAAAGAAACGAACTGGTTTGTGGATAGGATGCGGTCTTGTAGCATTGGTTCTTTTATGCGTAGCCATTGTTGTGGCGACAGCGACAGGCATTGCGGCTACTGTTTTTGGCACAATCAAATCATCTGATGTCTATAAACAAGCGATAGCCGAGGTGGGCAGCCATCCTGAAGTTGCCGCCGCGTTGGGCGAGCCTATCGAGGCGGGTTGGCTCGTCTCCGGCTCCATTTCGGTCGATAACGCTGCCGGCGAGGCCAGTTTAGCGATCCCCATTTCGGGGCCGAAGGGCAAGGGAACGCTTTATGTGGAGGCGACTAAATCGGCCGGGATTTGGACGATGGATGTGATGCAGGTTGAAGTGGACGGCCGTCCCGAACGCATTGATTTGCTTAAAAAGGATGGACGGTAAGATGGCTGTGGTGAAAACGGCCGTTGTCCAGGCCGCCCCCATCCTCTTTGACCGCGACGCCAGCGTCAAAAAAGCGTGTCGCTTGACCGCCGAAGCTGCCGCTCAGGGCGCGCAGATCATCCTTTTCCCCGAAGCCTTCATCCCCGCCTACCCGCGCGGGTTGAGCTTCGGCACAGTTGTCGGCAGCCGGAGCAAGGAAGGGCGGCTGACCTGGGAACGGTATTGGGCCAACAGCGTAGACATCCCCAGCCCGGCAACGGAAGCGTTAGGCGCGGCGGCCAAAGCGGCCAACGCCTATTTGGCAATCGGCGTGATTGAGCGCAGCCAGGACAGTCGAGGCACGCTTTACTGCACGCTGCTTTATTTTGGGCCGGATGGATCGCTGCTGGGCAAACATCGTAAACTCAAGCCCACCGCCGCCGAGCGGCTTATTTGGGGCGAAGGGGATGGCAGTACGCTGACCGTTCTGGATACGCTCCTGGGCAAAATGGGCGGCCTCATCTGCTGGGAAAATTACATGCCGTTAGCGCGGATGGCGCTGTACAGTAAAGGCGTCGAACTCTATCTGGCCCCCACAGCCGATTCCCGCGACACCTGGCAGGCAACCTTGCGCCACATCGCTTGCGAAGGCCGCTGTTTTGTTCTGGGCTGCAATCAGTTTGTAACCAAAGAGATGTATCCGGCAGATTTACCGGGCATAGCGGATTTGGCAAACCAGCCAGAAATCATGTGTCGCGGCGGCAGCGCCATTATTTCGCCGCTGGGCGAGGTTTTGGCTGGGCCATTGTATGATGAAGAAGGGATTTTGTACGCCGATCTAGATATGGCTGAAGTTGCGCGCAGCAAGTTTGACTTTGATGTCGTCGGCCATTATGCGCGGCCCGATGTGTTTGAATTTGCGGTGAACGAAAGGGAAAGAGGGAAGTAGATTGGGTCAACCATCAAGATTGACCCAATCTATTTTTATCAGGTTTACGGTAAGGGGCGGACGCGGTAATAATCGTACCAGGCGGCCGTTCCCAAGTATTCATCGGATGAGGCGAATGTGCCAAAATAGTATCCGCCGCCAACATAATTGGTGTCTATTACGTCTGTAATAAGCTTGCCATTGAGAAATACACGAATTTGCCCATTACTTTTCACTTCAACATTCCAATTGTTCCACCCGTTGGGATCCGGAACTGAAATATCTGTATGCGGCATTAATGTTTCACCAACGTCTTTGTCGGTGACGTAATCATGGTAGTCAATGCGTTTCAGACTTACTCTTAATTTGCCACTGTCAGCGCCAAACCAAATGACATTTATGCGATAGTAATGGTTAAAGCAGCTGGTGAAGTTGCTGTTTGGACAAGGATCGGAAACCTTATCCCCGCCAAAAACAATACCGTAGCTATGCAGATTATCTATGCCGTCTTCGAGAATCACTCTTGTATCAATCGCATAGGAATTCCAGGTGGTCGGAACGGGGGTGAGCGGGCCGGCGATCATGGAATCCCAACGGCCGTGCACCTTCATTTTAAATTTGCCGTTTTCATAGTACGTTTCATTATCGGCGTCGTCTAAGTCTGAACGACGAATGGCCCACCCAGAAGATGGATCGCTAAATGAATCGTAATAGATGTACGATTGCGCAAGGGCATTAGAATAACCGCTGTTAACGTTACCTAAGGCGCGTACACGATAATAGTATTTGTTGGCCCAGGTAGATGTGTGCGATAAATCAAAAGAGGTTGCGGTTCCTGCAGAATATACAGTCGGATTGGCGAAGTCTGCTGTGGCGGATTCTTCTAATTCATAGCCGGTGGCCTCGGCAACGGCCGTCCACGATGCCGTCGCTTGGGAAGACGCATTGTTATCAGATGAGCTGGGGATGCTAACTGACAGCAGCGTTGGCGCTGGCAAAGGTTTAAACAACAAAGGTAAAAAGGTTTGATAGGTTATGGCTTCACTATAATTGATGCTGACTGTATCAGAGAGCGTAAAGCCGCCATCGGCTGTTGCCGCGACGGTATTGGTTAACCAGCCGCTGCCCATCAATGTATCTGTGATCAAGGCGCCAAATTGTAAACTTACCGATTCACCGGCTGTAATTGAGCCAGTCCAGGTGATGACATCATTGGTTATGCCGAAGCTGCCCCCGCCATTAACCACAAGCGTTCCCGAAATATAGTCCAGTTCGACCGGGAGCGAGTCGATAATGGAAGCATTGGTCAAGGTTACGTTATCGCTGCTGGCCAAAAGAATTGTATATTCCACTGGAGAGCCAATCACCGCTGACGTGAGATCGACTGTTTTTGTAATTGTTGGCGTTATCGGAGCGGCAGCCGCCAAAATGGCGTTGGATGAGCGCGTCGCCGCCATTTTTTGTCCCTGTTCATCAGCTAGTTGGGCCGCGACAGCAATATCAGGGAATAATTGCTGGGTAATGAATACAAACAACATGATTGGCACGAAGGTTGAGGTTATGATTATGAGGCGGCGCATTGTTTTATTTTGCTTATTCTTGTGGATCATTTTTCACCATTATCTAATTTCTTAATTATCTAATTTCTTATAGGATGTATAGTAGACGGTGCCCCCCAAGGATGTTGGGGGGCACCGCGCGAATAATACATCACGGCTTTGGTTCCGTCAAAATGGCCGACTACCTGCTTTCATTAACCAGGACTTTTCCAAACTCATAATAAATTTATCAGTTTGGGCAATGCTGCGCGTCAAACTTATATTTTGTGAGCCGGGTGTGGGCAAAGGTTTTTTTTCAATTTTTGGGGTCTTTGACCCCAAAAATTGAAAAAAACCACTCCCCTTGGCATCGCCAGGCGCGCAGCGCCGAGGCGACGCCCCTAAAGATTGGTCATTAGAATTTGAAACGTACAAGTTTTTTATGAGTTTGGAAAGACCCTGTTTCATTAACGGTTTGCCCACAACTTGCTTTTAGTTTAGAGTACAATTATACGGTCAAGGGGCGTACATAGACTTGGGGGAGAAGGTTGGAACGCGGAGAAAAAGAGAGGTTTTTTTGCAGTCTTTCATGAAACATCATAAACGTTACGAGTATCGTATACTTGGGTTGTTTTTGGTTTTGCTAATCATCTATTTATTTATCGCTTATTTTATCCATGCGCCAAGAGGTTATTATGGATCCATTGAACAGCCCCGATTTGCCGATCCCTGGATAGCGCGTACGGAAACCATTTTAAATGGCGGGCTTCTTTACCGCGATGTATTTACGACAACGCCGCCGCTCACCAATTTGTTGCTGATTCCTCCTTCCCTTGCGCCTATTTATTTGGGCAATGTCAACCCCTGGGCTACGCTGTCTTACATGATCTATTTTTCCCTGTTTAATTTGCTGGGGGCTTATGTTTTATTGTATATGGGAGAAACAAAAAAGGAGGGGTTTACAGCGGCCGTTCTTTTTTTGCTTAACCCGCTCACCTTTGGCAATACGGTTTTGCGCCGCCAGGATGAGTCGATTATTGTATTCTTTATTGGATTAGCTCTCTTTTTTATTCTAAAACGAAAACATATGAAAGCGGCCGTTGCCATTGGCATTTCTCTGCTTGTCAAACTTAGCGGCGGCATCCTTATCCCCATTGCCTTTTTACATAGTTGGAATTGGCGTTATCTTGTTATTCCCATCCTCGTCTTCCTCATTGTGCTGGCTCCTTTCCTCATTCTAGCGGGCCAAGATGCCATATTTTGGAATGTTAATACGGCTGGCGGACAACATCCTTTTCAATATCGCGGTGTCAGTCTGTTTAACTTATGGAACGAATTTCATGAGGAGAGCCAGCATGTCCCCCTGGCGCTGGCCGCTTCTTTACTTTTTATTGGGGTGGGCGGCGCCGCCGCAGTTGTCGTATGGAAACGCCCTGGCGTATTGGAAGAAATAGCCCTGCTTGTAACGGCCGCTTTTATCTTTAGCCCCAAAGTACACACCGGCTATTTTTCTATCTTGGCGCTTACGATGGCTCCCTTACTTAAAAATTGGCGCGCAAAAGTTTTGTATTTGCTCGTGGGAGGTCTGGCGATTGTTGCTGATTTTTACAAGTGGCCTATTATCAATTACCAAATTGCTTTCAATCTCATGGTCGTAACGCTTTTGATGTTAGCTGCCTTGTCAACCCACCTTTTCTTTACAAAGCGGCCTGCATTGCAATGATCGCAGCGCGTTGGTAACCTGCGGTCAGTGATGATTTATTACGGCTTGGGTTCCGTCAAAATGAGACGATCTTGCAGGGGGCCGGGATGCGTTAACCGCTTGTTGTCGCTGCGGGTATATAGTCCGACCTGTAACGCATAGTTTTCAGGCAAATCGCCTGGCAAGAATAGCAAATGTCGCTGAATGATGATGTCATTGGGGGACAAGGTAGATGGGGCGACATCTAAACCATCGTGCTGCCCAATTAACGTGCCATCGGCATCCAGCAGATGTACAAAAATTGCCAAATCGGAGGGCAGCGATGCGTTTGCTTGCCAGTAAGTAAACAGTTCCAATTGCGTTCCGGTTTGTTGGCTGACTTTGTAACCCAACAGACTGATTTTGTTGTCGAACGAAACGGGCGTTATGGGAATGGGGATTGGGGGTGGATATTGGAGAGGGTAAACGGCGAAAGACGGCCGTTTCTCACTACGATACATGGGATTTTCCACAATACCGGCCGCTTCTAGCAGCGCCGGATGCGGGGCTGCATATTCAGGCACATAAAGATAACTGTCCTCGCTGTTGGGTACGACAATGGCGCCAGCCGCTTCGGCGCTTGTCTGCACCCAACGCGCGGCCACATCATACCCCATATTACGGCGCATTGTATCCATTTCAATCGGCTCAAAAAAACTTTGCGTCACGACCAAATCGTCGCCGGGATTGGCTTGCCAGTATCGGCCCATATCTTGCAAAACGGTTTGGTATTTGTGATGCGTCTCTTCGGCCGCAGGCCAGGCAATAAAACTGTTACTGATTGTGTGATTGGTTAGTAATAAAAAGTAAGGGATGAGCAGCCAAAGGTAATGAACAGACAGCTTGTGCTTGGCTTGCCTTTTTTCATGCACAAAGGCAATGAAAATCCCTGGCAATAAATAGACGATTGGCGTTGCCCCGATGATACGAATGACGCTGGGGGCATGGGTTGTGATGGCGCTGGGCAGTAATCCAACCATCAGCCAGGCCAAAATGAGGGCATAACGAGGCAGCTTGATGCGCCAGAAAGCAATGGCTAACCCTGCATAAAAGAAAACGGCCGTCACCCCATCAAACAAAGGCAGCCCCGGTAAGGTGTACGTCCAGCGTGGCGGCCCGGCAAAGCTGAACACGCCCGCCGTGGCCACACTCATTTCAATAATGGGCTGCACGTCGCCGGCAAGCAAGGCATCGAGCGGGCCTTGAAGCTGCTGAACCCGCGCTTGCAAAGTGGGATCGGCCTGGATAGTGAAATGCAGGGGAAGATATATCAAAAGCGTACTAGTCAAGATAATCAGAGAGGGTTGCAGGCGAGCGCGAAGCGTGGCCGATTGCGCCGTTTTAGGCTCAAATTTCCAAAGGATGGCTTGCAGCAGGCCAAACAGGACCGGAATGGCGAAGACGACGCGCGCGCCGGTGTAGGTGTATAGGCTTAATCCCAGAAACAGGCCCGCCAACAATGGTTTTTTTTGCCAAAACCAGGCCGCGCCCACCAAAAACAGGGGTTCCATGATGGGGCGAATACCAATGCGGCTAAAAATGACCGGCTGCCAGCCTACGGCTAAACCCAAACCCGTGACAACGGCCGTTACCCGGCCAAAATCACGCTTAACCCAACGCATCGCTGCCGCAACCAGCAGCAGCCCCAAGAAAACGGATGGTAAGCGAATGGAAAGGACATTGTCGCCCAGCAGCGCTTGAAAAGGAACGGCAAAATAATGGTAAAGCGGCTCATGTCCGTATCCGGTGCGGAAAAATAGGGCGTGTTCTCCCTGCCGAATGAAGCTAACGATGTCGGCATTGCGCACCTCATCCCGCGCCAGTCCAGGGGGGATGTCTGACAGCATGACTATTCGCATGATGGCGGCGACCAGAAGAACGGCCGTCATTATCCATAAAGACCGTTCCCAATTCTCAAACCGTGTCAATGGGGCGCCTCATCAATCATATTTCCGGATAAAAGAGAGCCTAGCCCTGATCGATCAAGAAAATCAGAGCCAGCAGGAGAAGAGGCGCAAAACGCAATTGCTCAACAGAAAGCGAAATCGAAAAGTCGTGTTGATGATGAGCGCGCTGGATGATTCCAATCGGCGTGCGCTCATCCGGCTCTGGAGGAATGCTTACGCTTGTTCGACCTTGATCATAAAGAGTAAAGAGATCGCCGTCTTCTGGGTAGTTCCAGGCCAGCCAGGTAACGCCTTCAACTTCGATGATGAAGTATGGCGCAGCGCTGTCGTCATGCTCGGTTTCGTATTTGTTGAAGATGGCATAAACGGCGTGGTCAAGGATGAGGGCGTAACTGGTGTGGATACGGCCGTTTCGCGCCCGCCCTTCTCCTTCCGGCAAATCCAACGTTGCCATAACCGCCCCATCCGCGCCGGCAAACCATATCCGGCGCGGCTCATCAGCCGGCAGCCACGGGCTGGCATAATCCGCAACCAATGCCAACTTATCCTTATCATCAAATAAATGATAACGTCGTGCTGATTCTTGCATAGAATGCAATCGTACAACCCCAAAATTCATAACGACAGGATTGTACAAGTCATCCCAACATGCGGCAAAGGGTTGGGCATGGCGAATGCAAAACATTCTCCAGCCGCATCCTTAAAATTTCCAGATCCCACCGCCGTCAGCGCGTTAATTGTGTTATACTCAGCCTCATGTTGGGCATTACAACAATTGACTGTCCGACTACCTGACTACCCGACTAATCAATAACCCGACTAAAAACTATGTGTGAAACCTGCCAGAAGGAATTTGTCCACCTCCACGTCCACAGCGAATACTCTTTGCTCGATGGCCTTAGCCGTATTGACCATCTCGTCGCCCGCGCCAAAGAACTCAACCAACCGGCCGTTGCCCTCACCGACCACGGCACCATGTACGGAACCATCCCCTTCTACCGCGCCGCCAAAAAAGCGGGCGTCAAACCCATCATCGGCGTGGAGACCTACGTAGCTGCCCGCCGCATGCAGGACAAAGATTCCCAACTCGACCGCGACCGATTCCACCTGCTCCTTCTGGCCCAAAACCAAACCGGCTACCAAAACCTGCTCAAAATCGCCTCCGTTTCCCAGCTAGAGGGCTATTACTACAAACCACGCGTAGACCATGACTACCTCGCCCAGCACAGCGAAGGCATCATTGCCACCACAAGCTGCCTGGCTGGCGAAGTCCCCCGCGCCATCAATCGCGGCCAACTAGACAAAGCGCACGAACTCATGCGCTACTACGTGGACGTTTTCGGCAAAGAACGCTTCTTCGTCGAACTGCAAGACCACGACATTCCCGAACTCAAGGTCGTTAACAACGAACTCATCAACATGGCCAAGCAGTACGATTTGCGCTTTCTGGCCACCAACGACGTTCATTACACCACGCCCCAAGAAGCCATCCCCCATGACGTATTGCTCTGTATCCAAACCAGCAGCACCGTTAACATGCCCAAACGGATGCGGATGTCTGACAACGGTTACTATCTTAAATCGTACGACGAGATGCACAAGCTGTTCGGCCACATTCCCGGCGCGATAGAAAACAGCTTGCTCATCGCCGAAATGTGCGACGTGGATTTAGACCCCAAAGGCTACCATCTACCATTATTTGACGTGCCCCCAGGCCATGACGCCGCCTCCTACCTGCTCCATCTGTGCGAAAAAGGCTTGATTTGGCGCTATGGTAAAGAGCGCGCCGCCACCGACCCCATTTTGCGCCAACGCCTCAACCATGAGCTGGGCATCATCCACACGATGGGCTTTGATACCTACTTTTTGATTGTGTGGGATATGTGCGAGTTTGCCCGCGAGGCTGATATTTGGTGGAATGTGCGCGGTTCCGGCGCCGGGTCGGTGGTGGCCTATTCATTAGGCATCACCAGCATTGACCCGTTAGCCAATGGGCTGATTTTTGAACGCTTCCTGAATCCAGGGCGCGTTTCGATGCCCGACATTGACCTGGATTATCCCGACGACCGCCGCCACGAAATGGTCGAATACACCGTTCGCAAATACGGCCAGGATAAAGTGGCCCAAATCATCACCTTTGGCACGATGGGGGCGCGGGCGGCCATCCGCGACGTGGGACGGGCGTTAGACATGCCATTGCCGCAGGTGGACGAGATCGCCAAAATGATTCCGGCAATTCCGGGGAAGCCGGTCAAAATCAAGAATGTGCTGGACAAAGAGCATGAGTTTTACTCGGCCGATTTTAAGGAACGGCATCGTACAGATGGCAAAGCGCGGGAATTGATTGACACGGCCGCTTCCCTCGAAGGCGTTTCCCGTCATGCGTCCAGCCATGCGGCCGGGGTGATCATCTCCGACAAACCATTGGTGGAATATGTGCCGCTTAACCGGCCCACCAGCGGCGATGTGGGGCTGGGCGGTATCCAATCCGTCACCCAGTGGCCGATGGAAATTGTGGAGTCGATGGGGCTGCTCAAGGTTGACTTTTTGGGTTTGAGTACGCTCACCGTCATGCACCGGGCGGCGCAGCTTATCGAAGACCGGCACGGCACAAAGTACACGATGGACAATATTCCCTATGATTTGGGACATGTTGGCCCTGACCCCAGTAAGAAACCGGATTTGCTGTTTGATATGTTGGAGCGGGGCGAAGTGGCCGGCGTCTTCCAGGTGGAAGGGGCGGGGATGCGCCGCTTGATGATGGAGATGAAGCCGCGCCGTTTCGACCACATTATCGCCGCTATTTCGCTGTACCGGCCGGGGCCGATGGAAAATATCCCCGAATACATCCGCCGGATGCACGCCGCTTTGTTCGAGAATAGGGACATTGTTGAGTACCACACGGCCGATTTGGAACCGATTTTGCAGGATACCTACGGCATTTTAGTTTACCAGGAGCAAATCATCCGTATTGCCTCTGATTTGGCCGGGTACGAGCCGGGCGAGGCGGATATGATCCGTAAGGCGGTCTCCAAGAAGAAGAAGAAATTGATGGACGAGCATCGCGCCAAGTTTACGAAAGGAGCGATGGAACGCGGCTATTCGCAGGATGTGTGCGACGCGATTTGGGGCGATATTGAGTTTTTTGCGCGCTACGGGTTTAACAAGGCGCACGCGGCCGACTATGCGGTTATCACTTGCCAGACGGCGTTTTTGAAGGCGCATTATCCGGTGGAATACATGGCGGCGCTGCTGAGTGTGGAGCGGGATAATACGGAAAAGGTGGCGAAGTACCTGGCGGAGGCGCGCCGGATGAATATCGCCGTTGCGCCGCCGCAGATTAACA
>JANTGY010000040.1 GCA_024762695.1 Anaerolineae bacterium | reverse complement strand
AAAATGGTATCGGCCGCATCAATGAATTGTTGATTGGTTTAGAAACCTGGCTCATCGAACATGAGTACGATTCAGTAGCTCAGATGCAAGGCAGCCTCAGCCAGATTAACTGCGCCGAACCGGCCGCTTTTGAGCGGGCCAATTACATGCGTGTTTTGAGTTCTTACAAACCAGAACGGATATAAGAACCTAAAACCTGACAGGTCTCTACCAAATGCTTTGAGTAAAGACCTGTCAGGTTTCCCCATCAACGCGCTGCAAACTCGCGCCCGCTACCCTGCCGGTCGGCAAATGGAGCGAGTTATGTTCAAAAAAATTCTTGTACCGGTGGATGGCTCGGAATTAGCCGAGCAAGCTCTGGAACCGGCGTTGGCGTTAGCCGCTGACACAGGCGGGCGGATATTCCTCCTTCGCGTCCCCATTTTATCAACGTCGTTAACGGCCGTTCATGCCGAATTTGGCACAGCTCTCCCCATTGAAACCTCATTGAAAGAGGTACGCGACGACGCCCAAACCTATCTAAATGAGTTGGCCGAACAACATCAGCGCCCTGATGTTAAACTAACGCCTTTAGTCGTCGAAGGAGATGTGGCGGGGACAATTGTGGATACGGCCGTCGCCCACGACGTAGACCTCATTCTCATGTCCACACACGGCTACTCCGGCGTCACCCGCTGGCTTCTGGGTAGTATCGCCGAAAAAGTATTACGCAGCGCGCCGCGTCCAGTTCTCATCGTCCGCTCAGCCGCGCCCATTCGCAAATTGTTGATTACATTGGATGGGTCTGAACTGGCGGAACGCGCCTTACAGCCCGGTTTGACACTGGCTGAAAGCCTTGACGCAGCCGTTTGCTTGCTGCGCGTAGAACCAGAAGTGTTGATCAACCCGCTAGAGTATGCCGCGCTGGAACAAGCGACCAGTGGATTGGGGCAGCAGTTGCAAGAGGGCGCAGCGGCTAACGCGCAAATTTATCTGGATGCAGTTGTAAAGAGATTGGACAAACCAGACTTAATAGTGCAAACGGCCGTCCTGCAAGGCCAAGCCGCACGCAATATCCTTGATTATGCCGAATCCGAAGGGGTGGACCTGATTGCGATGGCGACGCACGGCCGTACTGGCCTGCGGCGCTGGGTCTACGGCAGTGTCACCGAGCGCGTTTTGCATGGCCTGCACTGCGACTGCGCCATGCTCGTGGTCCGCGTGCCCGACGAAGCGCTGCGATAATTACTCGTGTCGCAAAGCAGTGACGGGATCTAATTTTGCCGCGCGCCCCGCTGGATATAAACCAGCCACAATGCCAATCAGCGCGGCAAAAATCAGCGATCCCAACGCCAACCAGAGCGGCACAATCGAAAGCTGCCCCACGCCCGTCACCCCTTCGGCAATCAGGAAACGATGGGCAATCCAGTCCACTAAACGGCCAAGCAGCGTGCCAAAAATTAAACCGAAAAAGCCGCCAATCAGGCCGATAAGGCCAGCTTCAATTGTAAACATTGTCCGAATTTCACGACGCGACGCGCCCAACGCCTTCAGGACGCCAATCTCGCGCGTGCGCTCATAAATCGCCATCATCATCGTGTTGGCAACGCCCAACGCAGCCACCAGCAGCGCCAATCCGCCTACCGACCCCAACAGCGCTTGCAAAAGCGACAACACATCGTTGGCCGTCTCCAAAATCGCTTCTAGCGTTTGGGCGTTCAAATCAAAACTTTCGATGATGTCGGCCACCTGCCCCACCTGGCCCAAACTTGCCGCCCGCACAGTCAGCATGTCGTACCCTTCGCGTTCAAGGATGTCCGGTTGGTCAAACCACCATGTTTTAATCGCTTCCCGTTCTTCAAGTCCTAGATCCATGACACGGCTGTTAAAACTTTCGCGCACACCCACGATGACGGTGTCAAAATCGGCCGTTTCGCCGCGCGGCAGTTGGACGGTAATTTGAATGGATTGATCAATCAAATCATCATACGTTTGCCCATCTGCCAATAAATCATCGGCAAAACCGTTACTGAGGACGACGCCACGGCCGTTATCCGTCTCAAACCCATGCCCGGCCATCACTTCGGAAGCGTTAAACGGCCCGAAGTTCTGCCCGGAGCCGAAGCTGTTGGAAGAGCGTGCGCTGTAAGGCTGGCCATCCCAAATCAGGCTCAAATCAATGCCGCTGGGCAAATTAAGGGTAGGCAAAGCGGAACTGACGCCATCGAGCGCCGCAATGCGACCCACCAAATCGGGCGTGATGGGCGCGACTGGTTCGGGACTGGCGAAGGGATCGAACTCGTCGGTTTCGCCGTAAGTGGGGCTGACGAAGATGTTTTCCAACCCCATGGTCTCGAAATTGCGCTGCACTTCGCGTTGAACGCCAACGCCCATGGAGACCATCGCCACGAGGGTGATGATGCCAATAAGAACGCCGGCGGCGGTGAGAACGTTACGGACGGGACGGCGGCGCAAGTTGCTAAACGCGGAACGGATGGAATCGGCGGTACGGAGACCGGGATTGTGGCTGGCTGGCCGCGCAACGGCCGTTTCCCCCACTCCATTTACCTTCACCTCGCCCTCAATGGCCGCAATCGCGCCATCGCGCAAGCGAACGATGCGGTTGGCATAAGCAGCCACATCTGGGTCGTGGGTAACGACAACGAGCGTAATGCCTTGTTGGGCATTCATGTCGCGCAGTAAGGCCATCGTCTCAGCGCCCGTTTCTGAATCCAGGTTTCCTGTTGGCTCGTCGGCCAAAATGAGGGCCGGATTGTGGATGAGGGCGCGGGCAACGGCCGTGCGCTGCTGCTCGCCGCCAGATAATTCAGTTGGATAATGATCGAGCCGATGGCCTAAGCCAACTTGCTGCAATAATTCGGCGGCGCGGGCTTCTCTTTCGGCCCGCCCCACCCCAGACAACATCAAGGGCACGGCGACATTTTCGACGGCCGTTAAGCGCGGTAGTAAATTAAAACTCTGAAAAACGAACCCCACCCGCTCGCGGCGATGGTCGGTGCGCTCTTTTTCGCCGGCGGTGTGCAAAGGCACGCCATCCAGCCATAATTCGCCAGAAGACGGCCGATCCAGCCCGCCCAGTAAATTTAATAAGGTTGATTTGCCCGAACCAGAAGGGCCGACCAGGGCCACAAACTCGCCCGATTCGATGGTTAAATCCAGGCCGCGCAAAGCTCTTACGGCCGTTTCGCCACGCTCAAAGTGGCGTTCTAAGCCGGTTAATCGTATGGTTTCGCTCATAAGAAGTTACACAAAAGAACACAGAGAAGGCGCAGAGATACATGGAGAAAACGGAGAGAACGACTTGGCAAAAAACCTTGCTTCCTCTTTGATCTCTCCGTGAAACGCCGTGCGGACTCTGTGCCTCTCTGTGTTCCTAATCCAATCTACTACTGTAAGGACTCCGCCAAAGCTAATGCTTCGTCGCCGGTCAGGTCGCCACCGATCCAGAAGGACATCTCGCCTTCAGTCCAGGTGAGCAGTGTACGGCCGCCGTCGGCATCGCTGTAGAGCAAACCGGCAACGCCGCGCACCGTCACGGCCGATTCCATGCCCTCCGGCGCGTATTCAAAACCGGCGGGGCCTTGAGCGACAGTAAAAGAGCGGCCGCCGGGTAGGGTGTAACGCTGTACGGCCGTTCCCCTTACTGTCGTCGTCTCCACCAATCGGGCATCGGCGGGCAAGTCGGCGGGCATGAGCGATTCAAACGTAACGGCCGTTTCCATTTCAGCCATTTTCTCTTCCATCAAGACGGCCAAATCTTGCAACGTCATCACAGCGGCGCCGGACGGAATCTCAAACGTAAACACAGCCGGATCGATGCCTTCATTCAATTCCAGGGTCGTCGCCTCAATCCGGCCAGAACCCATGTTGCCGCCCGTATATTCTGCGGCCAATGGCGCTTTGCTCTCGGCGGCAATCCAAACATTGATCAAGCCGCCCACCGCCCGAACCTCGTCAGGCATTTGTTCCGGGATGGGGATAAGGCGCAGATGGTACGCGCCAACGCCAGCCACATCTTCGCGGGTCAGCCCGACACGCTCGGCATCGAAGTATTCCAGCAGTTTGGCGACGGCTTCTTCCGGCGTTTCGGGGTATTCCAGGGCCTCCGCATCAAACGCGCCGTCGAATTCGTGCGGCATTTTGCCTTCAAACTCATGTTCGGCTGCTTTTTCCATCAACATCATGGCCGCTTCTTCGTAGGTTCCGGTGAGAACGATGTTTTCGTCAGGGTTGTAGAGCCAGAAATTAGCGCCGTCGGCAACGGCCGTTACGCCTTCGCCCATCTCTAAACTCGTTTCCAGCACCTCAACGCGAAGGGCTGGCTCGCCATTTGGCCCGGCGTTCAGCGCTCCCCACACTTCAATCGTGCCGCTGCCGTCCTGTTCCGGCATCTCGGCTTCAAATTCGATGACGGCGTGGCCGTCGGTGATGGTCTCTAGCATGGTAATGGATTGGGTCAATAAATCAGCCGCGCCGGGCTGCATCATAAAAGCAGCCAATCCCAGGCTGGCAACAGCCAAAATTGTTATCAAGATAATCGTTTTGCGTTTCATTGTCTACTCCTTTACCAGAGTTTATGGTTCTTCAATTTTAGCATGAGAATTAGCCGATACGGCCGTATCCTCATCACGAAGTCATCTTCGCTTACACCCCATAAACACCGAGGGACGGCCGTTTGTGACAAACCAAACAAACTTGACTGGAACATATGTTCTTGTTATGATGGCGTTGAGTAATTTTCAGGAATAGGAATGACCCATATGAACACCATTAAGAACCCTGGCGTAGCCGAGGTTTTCGAGAATTATCCAAAACAGATACGGAAAAAATTGATGTTTCTCCGCCAATTGGTTTTGGAGACAGCATTAGAGACAAAAGACGTTGGCACAGTGGAAGAAACGTTAAAATGGGGCGAACCTAGTTACGTCACAAAAGGCGGCAGCACAGTCAGGATAGACTGGAAAGATGCAAGCCCGCATCAGTACGCCATGTATTTCAACTGTCAAACCAGGCTGGTGGACACATTCAAAGAACTTTATAGGGATAAACTCAAGTTTGAGGGTAATCGGGCGATTGTGTTCGATGAAGAAGATGAAATACCAATTGATACGCTAAAACATTGCATCTCATTGTCCCTCACTTACCACAACCGAAAACATCTCCCAATGCTGGGTGTTTAATGAAAGCGCATAGAAATTGTATCAATACTGGAGGTCAATTGTGATTGAAAAAGTAACCCATGTATCCTTAATCGTCCCCGACCAGCAAGAAGCCAAAACCTATTACACCGAAATCCTCGGGTTCGTCGTTAAAACCGACGATCCCTTCCCCGGCGATCCCAGCAGCCGCTGGATCACCGTCGCCCCAGTCGGACAGACCGACATGGAAATCATCTTGCAGCCGCCAGAATGGGGAACGGGCGGCGACAAAGCCAGCCGCGAAGCGCTAATCGGCAAATATCCCGGCTTTGTCTTGTCCAGCAGCGACTGCCATCAGGATTATGAAGATTTATCAGCCAAAGGAGTGCATTTCATCAGCCCGCCGGAGGAATTACCCTGGGGCATCTCCGCCTTGTTCGCCGATAAATATGGCTACGTCCACAATCTGCTTCAAGCCACGATGGGATAAGGCGATTTAGCCGGTCAGCGTCTCAGCCGGTTAGCGCTTCAACTTTGGGCTGACCGGCTGACTAGCTGAACGGCTGTCGCACCACTGTTTTCCATTTTTCTGGCGCGGCCCGCCGAATGTCGCTGAGATAGATTTCGTGATGCAGGCCTGAGCGCTCAAAACCATTTTCCTCGATAAAGTTGTGCACTTTCTCAACTGTTGGCCCTTCCTCAGCAAATGGGCCGATGTGCATAATTTGGGCTGCTTGGCCTTCGGCGTAGGCTTCAAAACGCATCAATGGCAGCGCGGGCGGGTTTTTCTTCTTCTGTACCAATTCAGACGCCTCGGCAACCAGTTCGGCCGTCACATATTCCGGCTGCATCATCATCAGCGTCCATTGCCAATCCTCTTTTTTGTCCACACTGAACGCGGTCATATCGTCCGCCCACCACAACCCTTCCAGGGGCATCACGCCATAATCAACCTGCTGTTCTCCCTTCTTGATCATGAATTTCAACCGATAAGAAACGGCAAATAACGCTTCGGTTGCTTCCTGAAAAGTCGAAGATGTGTTGGGATCGCCCTCGCCGTCAATCTTCAAAAAGTTCATTTCCGGCACGTCCACGACCGCCACCTTCTTGGCCGACGGCCGATACAGATGTTTTAACTCTTTTTTGTAATCAATCTTTTCCATGACAAGCTCTTTAGGGTTCGTTCAAAATTAACTTTGCAGTTTGCTGGTAATTGGAAATTGAGTAATTGGGTAATTACCAATTACCAATTACTTGGTTACAACTTTTCAAACGCCAAAGTTATAAACGAACGCACCCTTAGCTCCTCAGCTTGCCAGCTTTGGCTGAGGCGCTGAAACGCTGAAGCGCTTTCTGAACATTTGCGCTAATTATAAACCATCCAGTCGCCAGTCCCGGCGGCGACCTCCGAATCTGTAAGACCAATTGTCAAATTTACTGAGGATAATAATTGCCACCATAAAAGAAGCCAGCAGGATTCTTTCATTCCATTGGCTTCTCTCCCTTAACTCACTTGTTATTTTAGCCCAAGCCGGACGGCTAAATCGGCCAACGCCCAACCGGCAAACTGGATCAGGATAGCGTCAATGGGCAGTCGATAACGCACCAACGTCCAGGTAAGGATGTGGATACCGGCATAAACCAGGATGAACAAGTAAAAAAGGGCCAATGGCGAGGCCAATCGCGCGGTCAACGAGGAAAATTTCTGGCGCAATGACAAGTACAATCCGTAAAGCATAAAGGGTAAAAACAGCCCAAAGCTGGCGACGCGGGAGATATTACTGACCATCCCCGATTCGGCGGAGGGCCAAAAATTGAAATAGGGCGCAATTCGGCTTAAGGAGAGCAGCGCATACCGTCCCCAATCGTCGAAAACAAAGCCCAAGCCCCGCTCCAGCAGCGCCGATTCTAATTCGGCTTCATTAAGCCCCATTTCCAGCAGTTCTTCGGGGATAAGCGAATAGTACGATCCCATCTCCGGCGGCAAAATGGGAATGAATTTGGTCCCATAGATGGGATGGTTGCCCCAGAAAAAAGCGTAGCCGGAGTTGGTGTTGAGCGGCACTATTTTGCCAAAGGCGAAATAGTTACGGATGGTAAAGGGCAGCATCATCAACGCAACAATGACCAGGGGCAAAGCCAGGCGAATGAGGCTGGGACGCGGCCGTTTGGCTTGCCACAACCAA
Source organism: Anaerolineae bacterium (assembly GCA_024762695.1). GTDB lineage: Bacteria > Chloroflexota > Anaerolineae > Promineifilales > Promineifilaceae > JACKCC01. The sequence continues at coordinate 10,288 of JANTGY010000040.1, read as the reverse complement.
ATCAGCAGGAAGGGGATGAAGAGGAGGATAAGTTGGCGCAGGAGCACGGCCGTTCCCAACGCCACGCCCAACCATATCCACAACCGCCAACCAGATTCCTCCGCTTGGCTGATCCGAATCGCCAGCTCAAATGCCCACAAAATGGCGATGATGTAAAAGCTTTCCGTCACCAAAGCGGCGGCGTAGTAGAAAAAGTACACATAAACAGCCACAATAGCCGCCGCGATAAGCGCAGCCAGTTGATTGTTTTCTGTTTTCTGTTGACTATTGACTGTTAACCTGGCTAACCGGTAAACAAGCCAGGGCATCAAAACCCCCGCAGCAACAGCCTGAATCAGCCGGGCAACGATAGGATTAGGACCGAAAATAGCGTAAACGGCCGTCAACCACAAGGTGTACAAAAAGGACCAATGGGCCGTCGGCGCGTTGGCCTCCGTCGCCGGCCACCAAAACTGACCAAACGAAAAACCGTGCCCATCCAGCACACGCAGAGCCAGGTTATGGTACGAAACCTGATCAAAAATACCAGGCAGTTCCTCGATGGTATTGCCCAGGTAAAAGGCGGCGGCAACGCGCAGCAAAACGGCAACAATAATGATGCCAACCAACTGTTTTTTGGGAGTGTTCGGCCTCAAACGCTGCATCCTATTCCTCCTCCCCAACCCAGTTATAGACGGCGTCCATCTGCTTAAGAACGACCTGCCAATCGTAACGGGTTTCGGCGAGGCGACGGCCGTTCTCAGCCAATTGCTGTTGTAAATCCTCATCGCGCAGCAAACGCACCGTATCGGCGGCAAAGTTGTCTGGATCGTCGGCCACCAACACTTCACGGCCGTGTGTCGCCTCAATCCCCTCTAGTCCCACGGTCGTGGTAACGGCGGGCATCGCCCGCGCAAACGCCTCCAGCAAACGTACGCGCATTCCGCCGCCAGCCCGCACAGGAACCACCATCAGCCGCGCCGCTTCCATATACGGCGTTAAATCAGGCACATAGCCCGTCACCGTAATGGCGTCGGGGTTGCGGTCGGCCATCTGGATAAAATCGGCCGGGGGGTTTTTGCCAATAACAGTCAACGTCGCATCGGGAATTTGGGCCCGCACCAGCGGAAAAACCTCGTTGAGGAACCAGCGGATGCCGTCGGCGTTGGGCGGGTAATGCAGCGACCCCAGCGTCATGATGTTGGTCGAATCAGGCTGCCGTTGGATGGGCTGAAGCTGGGCGACGTCAACGGCAATGGGGATGACGCTAATGCGCTGCCCGGCTTCTTCCCGCTTTTCGGCGGCGACGCCTTGCAGAAGGGCTGTTTTATCCGGTTCGATAACGGCCATCGTGTGGCTAAATTGTTCGACCAACATGCCCTCGTACCGTTTGATACGAATTTCTTCTAATTTGTAAACTGGCTTGAGGAACCAGGGGGCGGTTTCACGCATTCTGGCCCAAATGGCCCACACGGCGTTATGGGCGTCGAAAATGGTAACCGCCTTCCCATGTCCTTCCAATGCAAACTGGGCCATCGTCAATTGGTCGGCATGAACGGCGTCAAAATCGCCCACTTTTAGCAAATCTTGTACCAAGTGGCGCATTCCTGGCAAATCGTCGCGCTCAACGAGGAACGGCCGTCGCGTCCAATGACTCCGCAGCCAATAGCCCACATCGGCCAGTCGGGAGCGGTTAATGGGCACGGTATGCACGGTCAGCCCAAGTCGTTCCAATTCGGCCACATGGGGCAGCTCTTCTGGCCGCACAAAGGAGGCCAGCGTCACCTCATGGCCGCGCCCCACCAGGTAGCGGAGTACATGCCAGGTCTTCACACGCGGCCCGGCGTCGGGGGGGTAAGGGATGATTTGGGTGAGGAATAGGATGCGCATGATGGTCCTTCGTCTTTCGTCTTTCGTCTTGTAGTCTGCGCTACATCGTGGGTAATGCGGCCAGCAGACGGCCGTACTTTTTAGCCAGGGATAGGTTTTTTTGTCGGGAGGCCGGCCGTTGCAGCAAGGCGAAGGGGGTTAACAATAATCGCATCAATGAAGCCGCCGCCAGAATAAATTTATAGAGGATGCCGGAGAGACGGCCGTAATGCTTGCGAAAATACATCAGTTTCCCCAAATATAACTGCAAAAACATATCCGTCGCTATCTGTTTGGTACTTTGTCCTTCGTAATGCACCACCTGCGACTGGGGAACCCAATACAAACGCCACCCCGCTTTTTGCACACGCAAGCAAAGGTCAACTTCCTCTGAATACATGAAGTAAGCGCCGTCCAAAAACCCCACCGTCTCCAACACCTCGCGCCGGAAAATGAGCGACGCTCCTTTGATGACGTCCACTTCGCGCGGCGCGTCGGTCGGCCATTTGTGCATATTGTATTCGCCATACGGCCGTATCGCGTCCAAATGAAACAGCCGCCACACCTCCCGCGATAATCGGGGCGCAGGATAGCAAGAGGTTTGCAGCGAGCCATCCGGGTTAAGCAGACGGGAACCGGCCGCGCCCGCGTCGGGATGGGCGTCCATGAAGGCCGTCAGGGCCGCCAACGCACCCGGCTTAACAACGGTGTCCGGATTGAGCAGCAAAACATATTGGCCGCTGCAAAAAGGGATCGCTTCATTGTTACCTTTGGCAAAGCCAACGTTTTCGTCTTTGGCAATGAGTCGGGCCTGCGGGAACCGTTGACTTACCATCTCGGCGCTGCCATCGCTAGATGCATTATCTACGACAATGGTCTCGAAACGGCCGTGCGGTGGATGCGCGTATACCGACTCAAGACAATCGGCCAGCAAATCGCACGTATTCCAACTGACGACAATGATCGAAAGCTTCATCATTACCCGCTCTCCAATTCAGATTCGCTTTTCGACTTACGCAAAATTTGCTCCAAAGCAACCAGTCCACCTAAAAACAGCCAGCCCATCGCGCTGGCCCGCATCCCTTCAACGCCAATGTTATACACAAATGGCAGCACCCAATCGCCCAGCATACCGGCTACAATCGTGCCCACCAAGCCGCCGATACAGCCCAGCACATAAGCTCCTTCAAAGTCGCCGACGGGCACACGTAAACGGAGTTTCCAGCCAATTTTGCCAATTGCCCAGTAGAACCAAAGTAAACAAGCCAGTCCCAATAAACCAACCTGAGCTATAATATCTACATAGTTGTTATGTGAATTAAACTGCACATACCAACCCAAAATCGGGAATAAGGGCGTATAAAAACGGTAATTTGACGGCCCCAGCCCCAACAGGGGATTCACCTTCACAATCTCGCCCACAATCCGCCACGCTTCCAGCCGCGTAATGGTGCTGTATTCGTTGTCGCCCACCAAGATAAAGCTGGCGTACAATTCCTCATACGAAGCCAGAAAAGCCAAAGAACCCAGCATGAAAGCGGGCAAGGCAAAACGCGGTGCGCCTACCAATGTTACGACAAGCAAAGCAATCACGGGCGGAACCCAACCAGACGACCAGGAACGGCCGTCAATCAACCGAATGTAAATAACGCCCACCAGGACAACCGCCAACAAAATCCGCCACCGCTTATCTAATTTACGATTGAACGCAGCCTGACTATACGCAAGAGACATAAGCCATGTCCAAAAGAGGCTGCCGCCCAAGACATTCCGGCTGTAATAGGGCTGGATGGCCCGACGAATGGTGGGGAAAAAAGCGGCTAATGCGATAACACTGCCAACCCCCAAGAAGGTAAATGTCATCGCCTTGAGCCAGCGCACATCGCGCACTTGATGGGCAACCAAAAAGAAGGCGGCAAAGGAGAGAATGAAAATGCCTAACCCGCCAATTTGGGCGTCCATAGGCGCAGGGGAGATGGGATACCAGGGAAATTGTCCCACAGCAAAAGCAATTAACGAAACGGCCATAAAAAATAAAAGCGGCGGCATGACCGGTGAACGTAGGATTGTGAACGCTTTTTGGCGCGCGATCATATCTACAAGCCACAATCCTGTCAGTCCGGCTACGAGCGCGGCCGTTAGCCCCAATGCGGGTACATGCACTTTAACCAGAATGCTGGCGGCAATGACCAAGACTAAACCCAACGGCGGCCATTTGAGCAAAACCAACAGCCCCGCAACAACGAACGGCAAAGCCAGCACAACGACATGGAATCTCTCGGGCAAGATTACGGCCGTTCCCGCGCTTAGCAGCAGCGTCCCCAACACAATAGCGACGCGCACCCATTTGGCTCTATGCGCATCCCACCAGCGAGCGGCGCGTTGGGGAATTGACGCTTTAAGCAATGTCATTTAATCCCTCACGATAGCCGCGATACATGTAGCCGCCCTGTATCCAACGATAAAGCGGGCGCAGCATTCGGGATGATGGACGCCTTTTTTCCAACCAATTGGTCAGTTTTTCCATGCCGCGCAAGGCAACGGCCGTTGAAGCCAATAGACGAACCCCTTTACGAATCATCAACCAGGGCGAATCGCGGCGGTCAAGGGGCGTTTTGTCGGCAAACATAGGAATATGCGGCTGCAATCCAGGATGAACCTGGAACAAGCGCGCGGCTGAATGGCCCGCTTTTTGCCAGCGGCGGCAGGCAGCCGTTAATTCTCGTATGGCGAAATCCCAATGTTCGCCAACGGCCGTGCCCACTTGCAGCAACCTAAACCCCGCCAAATGTGAGCGATAACCAAAATCAACATCATCCCAATTGGGCCAGCCCCCCGTCGGGTCTTGCAACATGCCCAAATCGAAGAAATGGTCGCGCCGGACGGCCAGCAATTGAGTGTTACAGTGACTGAAGTGACGGAACTCGTCGGGTGCGCTGCCATCGCCAACTATCCCCTCATTAGCCAGCGCCAACGCATCTTGCGTGAACAAACTTGGCGCGCCATCGCTGCGCGAAACCAGCGTTCCCATCGCCACCACTTTTTCATTTTGCCTACAGGCGTCGGCCAACGCCGCTAACGTCCCCGGTGAAATCGTGATGTCGTCATCAATAAAGACCAACACCTCCCCCTGGCTGTGCTCAACGCCATAATTACGAGCGATGGTTGCTCCCTCATTTTGTTTGCGTAAAAATTGGAACGAGAAGGGAAACTGTTGGCGGCCAATCTCACTGGTGTCAATAGTTGATCCATCGTCCACGACGATCACTTCATATTGGTCGGCAGGCAGCGTTTGCCGGCGCAAGCTCATTAGGGCGCGCAAGACCGGCTTTTGGCGATTGTAGTTAGGAATAATGACGCTCACAGCAAATTGATGAGCCATCTTAATCTACACCTTCCCCGTTTACCAATGCTAGCAAATAAGCCTCGATACGTTCTATCGAACCCTGGATGTTGAAGCGATCATTAACTTCTTGCCGTCCTGCCTGAGCCAGAGTCTGTACCTGATGGGGATTGTTCAGTGCGGTAACAATCTTATCCGCCAAAGATTGAGGATCGCCAGCGTCAGAAACCAACCCTGTCTTTTCATCGAACAACGCCTCCCCGCTGCCTCCAGTCGTTGTGCCGATTACTAACAAACCAGAAGCCATCCCCTCCAACATAGTGCATGATAGCGGCTCATGCCATTCAGACGGCAAGAATAGAATGTCGTGTTGATTATAAACCTCAGGCATTTGCTGGATGGAAACCGGTTCTTGAAAACTGACAAAATCATGTAGATCGTATTCAGTTATCATCTGGATTAGTTTCGCCTTATACGCTTCTGGCCCATCGCCGATGATATTCAAGTGAATTTGCTTTAATTGTCTTTGCTGACGTAACAAGCCAAAAGCGATCAATAAGGTGTGAATGCCTTTTTCTTCGGCCACGCGTCCCGCAACCACACATTTCAATACATCGCCATTGGCAATTGGATGAGGAACCGTTGTCTTAAATATGGTCAAGTCTACGCCATTGGGAATGACAACTGCATCGGGAGCAATTAAGTTTTGCGCTAACAAGCGTTGACGCACATAATGGCTGACGCTAATGGAATGGGGATATTGGAGGCGGATTGGTTTTCCTTCGCGGGCCAAAATCGGCAAGGCTATTTTAGCCAGGGCCCCTTTTAGTAAGCGGATTGGCAGCGATTGTGGGACATCGCGCCAATATTCGACGTATTCATCCGGCATCTCTGGCAGATAGTTGGCAAAATAGTAGACGGTCTTTACGCCCGCCAATCCTTCCGCTTCTTGCAACATGGCTCGTGATAACCCATGCGCGTGCCAAATAAAAATTACGTCGGGTTTCATCTCATCGATAACCCGATGTAGATGCACGCTATCTTGCCGCTCACGGGATTTGCGCCCCACAAAAAATTGCCACGCCGCAGGTTTACGCAACACCCAGTCAGGGTCTATGTGTAATGAACGGTACACTGGATAGGGTTTAAACTCTTCACCATGACGATAAACGCTGGTTAGTATGGCAATTTCATGCCCTAAATGATGTAAGCCGTCGGCTACCTGCTCGCATACCCGCATGTAACCCCACCCATAGTCGCAGGGAGGGTAGTACGCTGTAATCAATAAGATTCGCATATGTCATCCATTTTGTGTGTCCAAACGGTTCGGCAATCTTAAACGGCCGTTTCTCTATTCTATGTAGCCTAAGCTGCGTAAGCGTTCCATCATTTCATCGTCAATATCAGGTTCATCAATGGTATTGGCCGGTTTCGTTGCATTCATTTGTCTTAAGCGTTCGGCAACATGCGCCTGGAATTCCTCAACCAGGTTGGGGAATTGCGCGCTGACATCGGTCGTCTCGTTAGGATCAGCGATCAAATCAAACAGGATTGGCTGATCTGGTTTTCTGCTATCCCAAATGTATTTAACCGCCCCCGTGCGAACGGCAATGCGATGCCAATGATCGCGCCACATTTCGCTAACGGAGACGGAGCCGTCATAAGTTCCCGTGTCAGCCTCTTCGCCTGGTTCCCATAATGGTCTCAGGCTTGCCCCCATGAGATCTGCAGAAACTGGACAATCGCATAAATCGAGCAAGGTAGGCATTAAATCCAGCGTACGCACCTGACGCTCAATGCGCTGTGGGGCTGCCTGATTTGGCAGATGGATGATGAGCGGCACTTTGAGCACTTCGTCGTGCAGATTGGATTCCCAATGCCCCCAACGGCCGTGTTCCATAAATTCTTCGCCATGATCGGAGAGGATGACGATGATGCTGTTTTGCATACGGCCGTTCTCCTCCAAATAACGCAGCAAACGACCAATCTGATCATCCGTGTAGCGCACCGCCTCCTCATATAAGCGAATGTAATGCTCGCGCTGTTTGTCGCTGATGGGCGCGCCATTCCAGTTCGCATCATGCAGATGGGCCAGGTCGCGCCATGCCTGGGCGATGTCCGCCGGGCGCGTCAAGTTATCCTCTTGATGATAAGGCCAATGCACATCCATGTAATGCAGCCAGGCGAAAAAGGGCGTTTCAACGCCATCCATCCATTGGCAGGCGGCATCGGTTAGCTTTTCGGCAGTGACGTATACTTTGGCCGGTCTGGCTTGCCGCCCAAACCAACCCAAAACGGTATGAGTCAAAGGGTTACGCAGCAGCCGCTGTCCTCCTTTCATACGCCGCAGCGGCGGGTCTTTCTCATCGGGCGACAAGTCGTCAAAATGATGGAAGCCGCGATTGTAACCGTAAGCGCGGCTGAGTAAGGGACTGGTGGAAAACCCGCCCGCTGTGTACCCGTTAGCGGCTAATGTTTCAATGGGCGACGGCCGTTCCGGAGCCAACGGGCCTAAACAGCCGCCAAACATAGACGCATACGTCGAAGTCATCATCACCGGGAAAGCGGCCTGCGTCCACGAACCGCCGGTAATCGCCTGCGAAAATGTCATACTCTTGGACGCCAAGGCGTCCAAATTGGGCATCAGCGCCGGTTCGCGCCCCAGCGCGTCCAATCTTAGCGTGTCAATTGTGAGAAAAATGATGTTTGGTTTATCCATATTTATTACTCGAAAAACTTAGCTTGTCAGCCAGTCTGCATTACAGCGCTGACTGCCGAAATGCTAAAATGCTGAAATGCGAGTCTCCATCCACCGCCAAGTCTGACGCAAGCCATCGGCAAAAGCTACCGACGGCCGCCATCCCAATTCGCGTTGGGCCAAACTGGTATCCAAAACGATGCGCGGGGCGTCAAAGCTGCGGGCTGGTTTATAGGCGACCTGCGCCGTTTTGCCAGTTGCTTCTTCGGCGTAGCGAACCAGCATGTTCAAAGAAATTTCTTCAGCGCCGCCGATGTTGTAAATCGCATTCGACCCGTCATTATGATCAATGCTGGCGACAATGGCGTCAACTAAATCAGAAATGAAAAAGTAATCCCGCGTCACTTCGCCATCGCCCCAAATGGCAATGGGCAGCCCTTTGGCGACACGATAAAGGAAAACGGCGACCGCCCCCTGCCGTCCTAAAGGGTTTTGACGCGGGCCATAGGGGACAGACGGCCGTAAAATCGCATAATCCAAATCATACAAATGCTTAAACATTTGCAAATACTTTTCCGCCGCCAACTTGGTAATACCGTAAGCGTTAATAGGATTGTTGGGATGCGTTTCCGGAATAGGCAACTGCCGCGCCGGGCCGTACACCGTCCCGCCCGACGACGTGAAAATCAGCTTGCCCACGCCAGCCTGTTTGCACGCTTCGATCAAGTGGATGGTGGGAATGAGATTAGCGTGGACATCCGCCGCCGGGTCTTGATTGGCTACCTCATGAATCGTCGCCCAGGCCAGATGGACAACGGCATCAACGCCAATAAGCGCCTCGCGCAACAAATAAAGCTGATTCAAATCGCCCCGCATGAAACGCACGCCGGAAGGAATGGCGTCATAGCGACGCTCGTACAAATCAAGAACCACAACCTCCCAGCCCAATTCGACCATTTTATCTACCACATGGGAGCCGATGAATCCGTTTCCGCCAACAACAAGGACTTTCATACGTGTTTTCTCCGGCTAATTGACCTGAGCGAGGCCCAGCGTTTGTTCAACAAGCGTCTGAGCATATTCGTCAATCGGCGTTAAGTAAGCATCCGGTTTCAAGCTGCCGCGCATATCCGGTTGATCAATAAGACGCTGCATTAAATCTTGCAGCGCTTGTTGATCGCCCATCGGAAACAGATAACCGTTGACGCCATCTTTGACCTCATCGGTCACGCCGCCAATGTCGCTGGCGATAACCGGCGTTCGGGATTGCAGCGCATCTAATAAAATGAGCGGGCTGTTCTCATGCCAGGTAGAAGGCAAGACAAAATAATCGGCCTGGGCAAATGCCTTGTGCAAATCCCAGGGCGGAATGGTTCCAGCGAAGATGATGCGCGAATTGGCATCCATATCGGTTTGTAATTGTTGGAAATAAGCGGCGTAGTTGTCGTCGGCCGCGCCATAAATAGTCAATGTCGCCCCGCGCGGATTGGTCAGCCGGTTAAAGGCGTTGACAAGGATGTCGGCGCCTTTGTAAGGCTGCAAACGGCCGACAAACATGAAACGCACATGGTCGGCAGGACTGTGTTCTAATCCGGCTAACGGGTTATCCGGGTCTACGCCAAAGGGCTGCAACAGGACTTGTTCCGATTTGAAGCCATTAGCAACAAAGATGTCGCGGGTTTTCTGGGTAGGGGTTAAGACGAGGTCAATTTGATGACGCAACGGCCGTAACGCCTCCAATCGCTCCTCCATGACCTGCACATGCCGCCAATAGGGCTGGAAAACCCGCAGCGGCGTCGCGCCATTCCCGGACAAACTGCGCTTTGCCCAACGAACGGCCGTCTCTTCTGGCAGCTTGTTCAATAAAGCCGCCCCCGCTCGTCCCAACCCGCGATGGGATACAAAGCAAGCGGCGCACGATTGGATGGATTCACCGGCTTCACAGGAACGGCCGTCCCAACGAATGAACGTTCCTCGACGGCAAACCGGCACAAAATCCGTCGCCACATGCGCCACCGGAATACCCAACTCCTTCGCCGCCTCAACTACCGCCAGCGAAATCGTATAAAAATTAACCACAACGAAAATATCCGGCTCTAATTCCTGCAAAAGCGTTTTTGCCACCGCGCCCATTTCTGGGTCATACGCGCGATCAAACGCCGCTTTCGGCCGTCCAGCAAACGGGAAAGTCACCCGCCGCACCAGCGTGCCGTCGTACTCATCAATTGACAGCGTTATCCCCTCTCCCTCCGCCGCCGATGAATCAAACGCCATAATCGTCGGTTCGTGTCCCAGACGAATAAACGCCTGCCGCAGCCGGTTGGTGTACACATCCACGCCGCCCATTGAGGGCGGTTTAAATTTGTGCGTGCATAGCGTAATCTTCATAAAATCTTACC
>JANTGY010000039.1 GCA_024762695.1 Anaerolineae bacterium | reverse complement strand
TGGCGTGGGCGCAGGGGCTGCTGTTGATGTGGGCGATGGGGGCAGCGGTGTGGGAACGGCCGTCGTCATCACAACTTGTTGCACCACCGCCGCCGGCTTTGCCGCTTCCAAAACTGGGTCAGGCGCGGGGGAATTACATGCGGCCATCAAAAACGTTAAGCTCAACAGGTAAAACGTGAAGCGAAAAACTGATGTGGCTACCGGTGAATTTGTCATCTATTAAGCGCTGTGCCCATTTTCCTTGTTTACCTGCCCAAACGGGCAAGACGGCCTGCCCAATCGGGCCAGACGGCCAGGAGACATCGCCATTTGTCAGGCAATCATCTTTCCCGGTCATCCCGCCCTTACTTGTCCGTTTGGGGCAATTGCAGCGTCAAACCGTCATCGTCATCTTCCCGCTCCGTCCCCGCTTCATCGCGTCCCTCGCCATACACCAGAAGCGTATCGCTCAAGGCAATCACATCCCCCGGCTGCAGCGCCTGTTGGGCGATGGGCCGATCGTTCACGGCCGTTCTGCCCCGTCGGCTCAAATCGTAAAGGACAAAACGGCCGTGTCGCCATCGAATTTGCGCGTGCTGCCGGCTGACCGCCGCCGAGTCTAACACCACATCGTTATCGGCGCGCCGCCCCAACGTCAGCAAAGGGCGGTTTAGGGCGACATGGCGACGCCCGCCCACGATCAGGTAAGCGTCCCGCGCCCGCAGCGCCGCCAAGACCTCCGCCTCGCCCAAATGCTGGGCATGAACCTGGGTCGTTTGTTCTTCAACAGGCTCGCTGTACGCCGCGCTAACCTGTAACTGATGGGGACGAACGGCCGTATCCGCCGCCAACGTCACCTGCGGCGCAGCGACCAATGTCAGTCCCGCTTGCCGGGCCAAATCAGCCACATAATCAGCCAATTCCTGCGCCAGAGACGGTCGTTCCGCCAGCAGCCGGGTCAAATCATCCGGATGGAATTGCAGTGTAAACAAATCCGCCGCACGGCCGTCCTGCTGGCTATCCTCCAACGCCTGCGCCAACCGCGTCGCCGTCTCGGCCACATCCAAACGTTCGCCCAGCAGCCGCTTAAACGACCCTTCCACCAGCCGCCGCGCCAACGCTTCAAATCGAGTTAATGGTCGTCCGTTCATTGAAGATTAAAGATTAAAACGTAAAACGTGAAACGTAAAACGTAATGCGTGCAATTGTTACGCATTACGTTTTACGCATTACGTTTTACTCCCACTTCTCCGGCGGCTCCGGCATCCCCAAAATATGGTAGCCGGCATCCACATAAACCACCTCGCCGGTGACGCCGCTGCTCAAATCGCTGCACAACCACAACGCCGTTTTGCCAACCTCTTCTTGAGTCACATTACGGCGCAGCGGCGCGCGCTCCTCCGAATAACGAAGCATTTTGCGGATACCGCCCACGCCGGCGGCGGCCAGCGTCTTAATCGGCCCGGCCGAGATAGCATTAACGCGGATATTCTGTGGCCCCAAATCGGCGGCCAGGTAGCGCGTGCTGGCTTCCAACGCCGCTTTAGCCACGCCCATCACATTGTAATGGGGGATGACTTTCTCGGCGCCGTAATAGGTCATGCTCATAATGCTGCCGCCGTTGGGCATGAGCGGCACGGCGGCTTTCGCCAAAGCGACCAGGCTAAATGCGCTAATATCCAGCGCCGTAGCAAAACCGGCTCGGCTGGTGTCTACAAAGCGACCGGTCAAATCGTCTCGTTCAGCATAGCCAATGGAATGCACCAAAATGTCAATCGTCCCAAAGCGGTCAGCCACTTTCTCAAAAACAGCGGCGATGGCCTCATCGGAACCCACGTCGCACATTTCTACAAAGTCCACGTCTAATTTGGCGGCTAACGGCCGTACCCGCTTCTCTAATTGGGGGATGCCATAACTAAAACCCAACTCGGCCCCCTGCTCATGCAGCGCCTGAGCAATTCCCCAGGCAATCGAACGATTATTGGCAATCCCGAAAATGAGCGCTTTTTTGCCTTCTAATAATTTCATGCAGTCTCCTTGTTAATCTCTTTCGTCTTTCGTCTTTCGTCTTACATCAAGAGCTGTGACGCAAGACGTAAAACGCATGACGTTTCATTTCGATACAAATTCATTGCCCCGCGCCCAGTACCGCCAGGGAATCGAAAGCCAGGGTTCCGGCGTTTTGCCCAGGCCGATACGGGGGCCGGAGGCAATGTCTTCTGGCAAAATCGGCGGCGCATCTTCAATCCAAAGAGACATAACACTGTCGGCGGCGCAAAGGTTTGCTCCATTGAAGGATTTGTCAATGGCTAATGCCTGGGCCAGTTTAGCCGGGCCATTTGTCCATTCACGACGAGGACGGCCGTTACGATATTCCGCCATCAATTCGCCGCCTTCCTCCGGCTGCAAAGCGCGCGCCAGTACGGCGTTGGCCTGCCCCTCTTCGCCAGTCACCACATTAAACATCCAGTGCATCCCATAGGTGAAGTAAACGTAAGCAAAACCGGCCGGGCCAAACATGACGGCCGTACGCGGCGTCGGTCGTCCGCCATTGGCTTTGTCGCCATGACAAGCCAGGTCGCGTTCGGCAGCGTCGCAGTACGCTTCGGTTTCCACAATTAGGCCGCTCAGGCGACGGCCGTTTATCAATCGTACCAACCGCTTCCCCAACAAATCAACGGCAACCGTCCGCGCTGGCCGGGCATAAAATGATGGCGGCAATACGGTGTACTTCGTCATTAACTCTCTCTAATTTCTCAACACCTTCGCCAATTTCAGAAAATCGGCCTGTCATACCTGCGAAGGCAGGTATCCATCTTTTTTCTACTCGAATGGATTCCCGCCTTCGCGGAAAAGACATCTTGAAATTTCGGCCAAAACAAATTTTAACGAAGGTAATGCTTTCTCTCCGCGAATCTCCGCGTAGCCGTGTCTTGTTACCCGAATCATACGCAAAGGGCGGGGCAGATGCCAACTTTTGATTTGCGCGATAAAATTTGGACTATGGATCAATTCTACAACAAGATTGTTTTGGTCACCGGGTCCGGACGCGGTATTGGCCGCGAAATCGCCCTCCATTTTGCCCGTGAAGGGGCCGATGTCATCGTCAATTTTTTTCGCAACCGACAGCCCGCCGAGGAAACGGCCGTCGCCATCCGCAAGTTAGGTCGCCAAGCCCTCGTCGTCAAAGCCAACATGGGCGATTTGGATCACATTGACCGACTTTACGACGAAATCGAAAGCGCCTTTAGCGGGCTTGATTACCTCATCCACAACGCCGCCTCCGGCTACAATCGGCCAGCCATGCAACAAAAACCGCGCGGTTGGGAGTGGACGATGAACATCAACGCGCGCTCGCTGCTATTTGGCGCGCAGCGCGCCGCCAGCTTGATGGAAAAGCGGGGCGGCGGCGCCATTGTCGCCATCTCCAGCCTCGGCTCGGTGCGGGTGCTGCCCGACTACGTATCAGTAGGCGCGTCCAAAGCGGCGCTGGAATCCCTGGTACGCTACTTGGGCGTGGAATTGGCCCCCAAAAACATCGTCGTCAATGCCGTATCCCCTGGCGTAACGTTGACAGACGCTCTTTCCCACTTTGAAACCTTTCGCCAAGACGATGGGGCCTGGATCAAGGAAGCGGCGGCCGACACGCCCAACGGCCGTTTATGCACCCCCGCCGATGTCGCCCAAGTCGTCGCCTTTCTGTGCAGTCCGGCAGCCCAAATGATTTGCGGTCAAACGATTGTGATGGACGGAGGTCATTCGCTGCTGGCTCAATAACGCTGGCACAGCGCGAAAAACGCCGCGCCAGCCATTATGGAGTAACATGAAACCAAAATCTCGCATACCCACTTTATTATTTTTCCTTTCATTCGCCATTTTCGCCGGTTTACTTTACCGCTTCGGCGAGTATTGGCTGCATTTGCTGCTGCTTTACCTGTCCGGCGCTGCCTGGGCCAGGAACTTCGTCAGCAAATTGCCCGTCGCCCAAGCCGTCGCCGCCCGCTTTGTAGCCGGCGAGACAATTGACGACGCCATCGATGCCGCCCGCGACCTGAATGCCAAAGGGATGCGCGTCACAATGGATTATTTGGGCGAAAGCGTAGACAATCCCGCCGACGCCATCGCCGCCAAAGACGAGATACTACAACTGCTGGATCATATCTACGAAAGCGGAGTCAACGCCAATGTTTCCATCAAACTAACCCAATTAGGCCTCAAACTTGACCGCGACCTCGTTTTGGACAACACGCGCCAACTACTGCAGCGCGCCCAAAGCTACAACAACAAAATCCGCATTGATATGGAAGAGAGCGGCGTCACCGATGCCACATTCGACGTGTACCGCACACTGCGCGACAAGGAAAGCATGGGACATGACGTGGGCATCGTTATTCAAGCCTATTTGCATCGCACTGAAGCCGATGCGCAGCAGTTGATTGACGAGGGAGCCTGGGTGCGGCTGTGTAAAGGGGCCTACGCCGAACCGCACGACATCGCCTTCGCCCAAAAAACGAACACCGACGCCAGCTATCTCCATCTGACCAAGATGATGCTGAGCGATAAAGCGCTGCAAAATGGCGTACATCTCGGCGTCGCTACGCACGACGAGGCGATTATTAACGCCACGCTCAAGCATGTGCAGGAAACCGGATTCCCGATTGAAGCTTTTGAGTTTCAAATGCTGTACGGTATCCGGCGCGATTTGCAGGAATCGCTGGTGAAGGAAGGCTACAAGGTGCGGGTTTATGTCCCTTACGGCCGTGCCTGGTATCCTTACTTTATGCGCCGCCTCGCCGAACGGCCGGCGAATCTATGGTTTTTTATTAGTAATTTTGTGAAGAAGTAAACGAGTGGCAAGTATGCAAGTTTGCAAGTATGCAAGTGGCAAGTATGCAAGTGGCAAGTAATACACGACGCTTAACTTGCCACTTGCATACCTGCCACCTGCCACATTCTTAAGGAGATTTATGACCCGCATCGAAGAATCAAAGCTAATTTCAGGGGTGTTCTTGGCCCATTTACGGCCGTTTACCGACGAGCGCGGCCGGTTTTTGGAGACGTTTCGCAAAGAATGGTTTCCGCAAAGGAGTTGGGACATCTTCCAGACCAACCGTTCCGATTCCAAAGCCGGCGTACTGCGCGGATTGCATTATCATCATCATCAGGTCGATTATTGGTATGTGCAAGACGGCAAGATAAGAGCGGGATTGGTAGATTTACGACCGACCTCCCCCACCTTTATGGCTGCCCAAACCGTAGAAATGGGTGAAGAAAACCAGGTTGGTCTGTTCATCCCCATTGGCGTAGCCCACGGCTTCTTAGCCCTCACCAACGCCATCCACACTTACATAGTAGACAATTACTACAACGGAGCCGACGAATTTGGCGTCGCCTGGAATGACCCCGACCTTGGTTTGGATTGGGGACTCTCAACCGAGCCGCTCATTTCTGACCGCGACAAGGCCAACAAACGCCTACGCGACATTCCGGTAGACCAACTGCCCCAATAACCTGGATTGACTACACGACAACCCGACTATCCAACTACTCGACTAAACAGGAGACTAAAATGAACAAATTACAAGAATTATTAGCGACAGAAGGCCATTTATTGTTGGATGGCGCCATGGGAACCATGCTAATGGATGCCGGGTTGGAACAAGGCGCGCCGCCGGAAGAATGGAATGTTGACGAACCAGATAAAGTGCGGGCCGTCCATCGCGGTTATATCGAAGCCGGTTCCAACATCATCCTGACCAACACGTTTGGCGGCACCAGTTTCCGCATGAAATTACACAACCTGCAAGATCGCGTAACCGAGTTAAACAAAGCCGCCGCCATCAATGCCCGCGCCGAAGCAGACGCCGCCGACCATCCCGTCCTGGTGGGCGGCTCGATGGGGCCAACCGGCGAATTATTTGAACCGATGGGGACAATGACATTCGAAGAGGCCAAAGCCGCTTTTGCCGAACAAGCGGCGGCCCTGGATGCTGGCGGCGTCGATATCCTTTGGATAGAGACGATGAGCGACCTGGAAGAAGTACGCGCGGCCGTCGAGGGCGCCCAATCCGTCTCCAACTTACCCATTGCAGCAACAATGACGTTTGATACGCACGGTCACACCATGATGGGCGTCAGCCCGGCAAAAGCGCTGGAGACGATGAGTTCGTTCGGATTAGCGGCTCTGGGCGCCAACTGCGGCAACGGCCCGGATGAGATTGAAGAAGTCATTCAGACGATGCACGCGCTTAGCCCAGACACGATTCTCATCGCCAAGGCCAATGCCGGCATCCCCCACTGGGTAGATGACGAGCTACATTATGATGGCACGCCAGAGGTGATGGCTGAATACACGAAACGAGTCTACGGTCTGGGGGCGCAGTTAATCGGCGGCTGCTGTGGCAGTTCGCCAGCCCACATCAAGGCGATGGCTGAGGTGTTTGAAGGAGATATGCCAGAGGTGGGAGAAACGGCCGTCGCTCCCCAACAATCATCATCCCCCCCGGCCAAACCCGCCCGCGAACGCCGCCGTCGCCGCGACAAATAAGTGAAAACGGGAAAGTAATTTGAACCAGGAAACCGATGATTCTCCCGTTTTCCCTGAGTAAACCACAAAGAATTAGCGCATTTTTTATCAAAATACTTTTTGTGGTTTACCTAAAACCCAAAACGACCTAAACAAAAAAAGCGTCTTTCTTGTTCAATACCTTCGCCAAAATTCATTTCTGATGAAAATCTTGAAATGTCATTCCCGCGAAGGCGGGAACCCAGTCGAATAGAAAAAGATGGATTCCTGCCTTCGCAGGAATGACAGATCCATTTTAGGCAATTGGCGAAGGTATTGTTGTTGAAGGACGCTTTTTTATTTCGATGACGTTGTAATTAGCGCAAGCCCGTCAAACTCCGGGCGATAACCATGCGTTGAATTTCGCTGGTGCCTTCGTAGATTTCCGTGATTTTGGCATCGCGGAAATACCGTTCCAACGGCATTTCCTTGCTGTACCCCATCCCACCATGAATCTGGATCGCCTGCGTCGTCACCCACATGGCCGTTTCGCTGGCGTACAATTTCGCCATGCTCGCTTCCAGCGAATAGCGGGCTCCGGTTTTCTTCGACGCTTCCTTAGCCAGACAAGCCTGATAAATCAGCAAACGGCTGGCTTCGACGCGGGTTTTCATGTCGGCTAGTTTTTGCTGAATCATTTGGAATTGGCCGATTTTTTGGCCGAACGCTTCACGCTCCTGAGCGTAAGCGATGGAGGCTTCTAACGCGGCATCAGCGATGCCCAACGCTTGCGAGGCAATACCAATCCGCCCCGCGTCCAAGACGGTCATCGCAATCTTGAAACCCTCGCCTTCAGCGCCCAATCGATTCTCTACCGGACATTGGTAATCATCAAACATGATCTCGCTGGTAGCGCTGGCACGAATGCCTAGTTTCGGCTCTTTTTTACCGCGTTCAAATCCTGGTTTGTCGGTTTCAATAAGGAATGCGGTGACACCCTTATGTTTTTTCTCTGGAGCCGTCATGGTAAAAACGACAATAAAGTCGGCGTAGGGAGCCGACGTGACCCATGATTTGACGCCATTGATGACGTAGTGGGTTCCGGCTTCATTGAGAACGGCGCGGCTTTTCATCGTGCCCGCGTCGCTGCCGCTCATGGGTTCAGTTAAGCTGTATGCGCCAATTTTTTCGCCGCTGGCAACAGGAATCAGGTATTTTTGTTTTTGCTCTTCCGTGCCAAACTTCATCAGACCATGCGCATACAGGGAGTTGTTGACAGACATGACTGTGCCGTGGCTGGCGTCGGCTTTGCAAATTTCGGTGAGAGCCAGGGAATAGGCCAGCGTATCCATACCCACGCCGCCATACTCTTCCGGCACTTCGATGCCCATGAAGCCCAATCCGCCCATTTGACGAATCGTATCAATAGGGAATTCGCCGGTTTCATCGAAGTGTTCGGCGATGGGAGCGATAGATTTTTGGGCGAAGTCGCGCGCGGCTTCCTGGATCATGGTGTGTTCTTCAGTGATAAAATCAAACATGTGGGAAATCCTCCATAAGAATTAGCTAGAGCGAGAGGAGAGAGCTAGAGGTTCACTTTTTCTAGCGTTTTCCTCCGGCTAAAAATTGCATGAATGTCGCAAAATCTTCGTGGGTTAGTTCCAGTCCGTTATCCCAACGGTTACGTTCTGCCAGCCAGTAACGGCCGTCCTTCCCCGTCAGCATCTCATTGGTCACTTCAGGGCGGGTGGGCATCTTGACGCGAGCCGAAAAAGATTTGTCGGCAACGTCGGCCTGGTTGATACACTGAAACTTCTCAGGCGCATCTTCATCAAGCCAAACGGCCGCTTTGCGTGGCGGCATATAGCTGTAGACAACCAAACGTTGGCCGTCTTGCTGCACTTGACAGGCCAGACAGACCCACTTCGACGACAATCGTTTTTCACGACCGCCACGCCGGTAACCGCTAAGTTTAAACGTCCAATTTAGCCGGGTCATGCTGCCATCAAAGCGAAAGCGCAGCGGGTTTTGGCGGCGGAATTGGGCCAAAATGCCCGCATCGTCCAGCGTAATACTGCGACCGCTGGGCCAATGTCGTTTCAACATATTTTCGATGACGGCCGTCGCGCCTAACGCGATAACCAATCCCAGAACACAGGAAACTGAAACGGCATAATCGCGAACGGCGGCCAGGGCTTCCAACCCTAACAGCGCGTTAACCAGCCAATAACTAACAAAGAAAAGTGCAATCAAGGCGAAGATAACGGCCGTTCGCAAACCGTCGTGTTCCCGATCGGCGTGCAGCGTAATTGGCGTTTTAGTTGGCGACATCATACTCAAATTGTAACAATCCGCTTATAAATTCAAAATATGACGGGCAATAACCAACCGCTGAATTTCGCTGGTTCCTTCGCCAATCGTCATTAACCGCGTATCGCGGTACATTCGCTCCACCTCGAACTCGCTGCTGTAACCGTAGCCGCCATGAATCTGTACGGCATTGCGGCACACCCGCTCGCTAACCTCAGTTGCGAACAATTTAGCCATCGCCGCCTCTTTGGTGAAACGCTTTGTCGTTTGCTTGAGCCAGGCCGCCCAATAGACCATCAAACGCGCCGCCTGGATTTCAGTGGCGGCGTCGGCCAGCATCCATTGAATCGCTTGATGACGGGCAATCGGCTTGCCAAATGTTTCGCGTTCGTGCGCGTATTGGACAGCCGCTTCATAGGCGGCCTGGGCCAAGCCAACCGCTAATGCGCCAATGCTGATACGGCCGTGGTCTAACGTTTCCAAGGTTTGATGCAAACCGCGCCCCTCCGACCCTAGCACATTTTCCAGTGGAACTTGCACCTCGTCAAAAGTCACCGCATGGGTGGGCGATCCTTTCAAACCCATCTTCTTCTCGGCAGGCGCGATGGTAATACCCGGCGTATCCGATCGAACAAGAAGGTGACTCAAGCTGTGGCTGCCGCCCGCGTTGTCCGTGCGCACCAAAACGACCATCGCATCGGAAATGGAAGCATTGGTCATCCACATTTTACTGCCGTCAATAATCCAGGAGTCGCCCTCTTTAACGGCCGTTGTCCGCACGCCGCCCTGTAAATCTGAACCGGCGCCAGGCTCAGTCAGCGACAAACAGCCCAATTTGCCTTCACCCGTCGCCAAACCAGGCAGCCAATGCTGCTTTTGAGCCTCGGAACCATAACGAACAATTGGCCCCAACGCCAAACCATTGTGTGCCGAAACAGCTAATGCGGTTGAACCGCAGCCCCAGGCCAATTCCTCAATGGCGATGGCCGCGCTGATGGGATCAACATCGGCTCCGCCATACGCTTCAGGCACTTCCAGTCCCAGCAAACCGATTGGCCCCATCTTTTTAACGGCCGTCCAGTTAAACTCGCCCGTCTCATCCGTATGGCGGGCCATCGGCTTCACTTCCTTGGCCACAAACTCATGCACAAAATGGCGAAATTCACGCTGCTCTTCTGTCAGTTGGAAATCCATTTTCTCTCCTTCATTGTGATGTGGGAAAAAGTAGCGAGAAGTAAGCGGTAAAGAACAGGGAGTAAGAGCGTCTGTCTACTCTCTACTCCTTACTCCTTACTCTCAAATTCTGAAAAATTAGCCGCCGCCAGCGTCAGCAGCAGCAGTTGGCTCAACCCTTTGGGCAAGTTAAGCGGATCGACAAATTCATCCAGACGATGCGCATTACCCGATTCCGTTAGCCCAATGCAAACGGCCGGAATGCCTTGACTGAGCGGTACGTTGGCATCGGTGCTGCTAACGACATGCGAAACATGCGGACAACCCACAAACCGCAAAGCGTCCTCAGCCCAGCCAACCAGGGGGGCGTCGCTGGGGATACCGCCAGCCGGTCTGTTACCAATCTGGGTCATCGTAATTGTCGCGTCAGAACGGCCGTCATGCGCCAGCCGGCCCCGCGCATCATCCACAATCGTTTGCACTGCCGCCACCAATCCGCGCAGCAAGCCCGCATCTTCCGACCGCAAATCCAACAACATCGTCGCCGATTGGGCAATGCTGTTGATCGAGGTTCCACCTTCAATAACGCCTACATTGTACGTAGTTTTGGGCGTTTGCGAAACAGATAGCCGATCAATGGCGGTAATGAGACGCGCCAATTCATGGATGGCGCTTGCGCGGCCAAAATTACCCCAGGAATGGCCGCCGCCCGCTTTAACTCCGATACGGTAACGGCGCACCCCAATCGCCTGATGCGAAATTTGGCCGTACAGTCCGCCTTCGATGACGATGTAAGTCGCCTTACGGCCAAATCGCTCGACAACGGCCCGCATTCCGCCCAAATCGCCTAAGCCCTCTTCGCCCACGTTAGCCACAAACCACAGATCGGCAGGCAAGGGCAAATCGCTGCCGGCCAAATTTTGCGCCAAATGGAGCAGTCCAGCCACGCCAGTAGAGTTGTCGCCCAAGCCGGGCCCGGCCAGGATACGGCCGTTACGCCGTACTGTTAAATCCGTCCCCGCCGGGAATACAGTGTCGGTGTGGGCCGATAAAATGACGGGGGTATGGCTGGGTTGGACGGCGGGGAGACGGCCGTACACATTATGTAAGTCGTCCTTAAAGACATCGTGAAGCCCAATCGCCTCAAATTGGGTGCGAATAAAACGCGCTCGCGCCGCCTCGGCAAACGTGGGCGCGGGAATTTGTTGGATGGCGACAGCCATGTCCATCACCTCATCAGCCTGCTCTACCAAACGGCCCAACAAGGTCTGAACACGCGCATCGCGAGCAATGGATTCAATACGATTCATAGATGATCAGCCCCCGCAGCAATGCTACAAAACGCGGATTAACAACAGCCCGAACAGACTAACCAGCAGCCCGACGTGGAGCAGCAAATTGCTATCGACAAACCAACCGCTGCCTGGCCCCGGCACAAACTGTAAAATCAAGTTAATTACAATCAAGGCCATGCCCAAAAGCGGCAGCAAACCGCCCCGCTCATTAAGAAATTCGCCTAACCAATCAAGAAACCGATTCATTCACTGCTCCTGTAAGGTTCAAAATAAGGGACAAGACGAGGAGGGATACGGCCGTAAACCTGAATACCATCAACGCCATGTTCCTCGCCGTCCACCTGACCCCGTTCATGAAATAGAGATAGTAAATCACCGCGATTATAAGGCAAAAACGCGTGCATAGGTTGCAAAAATCGGGTCATCGTCGCCTCAACAATAACCAACAACTCCTCAATCCCCTGTCCGGTTCGCGCCGATACCACCGCCGCCGGGTCTTTAATCCCCAATACCTCGACCGGATTATACCCATCCGGCAGCATATCCGCCTTATTTAAGGCCACCACACGCGGCAAATGATCCACTTCCAATTCAGCCAATGTATCTTCCACCGCCTCAATTTGCGCCGCCGCATCGGGATGGGTAGCATCCACCACATGCAGCAGCAAATTGGCGTCAATAATTTCTTCCAGCGTCGCCCGAAATGCGGCTACAATCTGTGTAGGCAGTTTCTGAATAAAACCGACCGTGTCGGTAAACAACACTTCGCGCCCGCCGGGCACAACAACCTTACGCGTTGTCGGATCCAATGTGGCAAACAGCATATTGGCCGACAGAACATCCGCCGCGCTTATTTGGTTTAACAAAGTAGACTTCCCAGCGTTGGTATAGCCGACGATGGCCGCCACTTGTAATTCAGTTTGCTGCCGCTTGGCGCGGTGCCGCTCCCGATGGGCGCGCACTGTATCCAATTGCGCCTTGATATGCGAAATACGACGACCAATCTCGCGTCGATCAGTTTCTAACTGAGTTTCGCCTGGCCCGCGCAAACCCACGCCGCCCGACGAGCCGCCGGCACGTCCGCCCGCTTGTCGCGCCAAATGCGTCCACATGCGGGTCAGGCGCGGCACGCGATATTCAAGCTGCGCTAATTCAACTTGCAGTTTGCCTTCGCGGGTCTGGGCATGCAGCGCAAAAATATCCAAAATCAAAGCCGTGCGATCGATGACTTTGATTTCTTCGCCAAAAATCTTTTCCAGTTCGCGTTGATGGCGCGGTGAAAGTTCATCATCAAAAATTATGACGCTGACATCCAGTTCTTCGATGAGGATTTTGATTTCCTCGATTTTACCAGGGCCAATGAAGGTGGCGCTGTGAGGTCGGTCGAATCGTTGGATGGCCTGGCCGGCCACATCGATACCGGCTGTGTCGGCCAGACGGGCCAATTCTTCTAAACTATTCTCGACAGGGAGTAACGGCCGTCCCGATTTCAATTCGGCCCCAACCAGGAAAGCCCGCTCCCGGGGACCGGTTGTTGCATACGTTGTTTCAGACAATCATTGCCTCCGCCTAATCTAACAAACCCATCACCCGCAGCGAACGAGGATGTTCTACCGAGTATTCGTACCGCACAGTCTGTTCCGTTTCTGCGGCAATTTGCAAATGCCACTCCATCAAATTCAAGTCCGATTTTTCGGTCGGTTCAGGATCGGCTTGTTCAAATTTCACCTTAATTTGCTCATGCCGGGAAACTGGGATTTGATCATGCAGTTCCAATGGGGCCGGCGTTTTTAGCAAATTATGTATTTTAATCTCGTAACCGTACCGCAACTGCCGACTATCGCGCAAACGCCGTTTATCCACGTCGCGTTTAACCAGTTCGCGTTCAATCTTAATACGTTCTTCTACACCCAACAGCAGTTCAATCTCGTCGCCAACTGGCGTGTACGCTATCTGCGTCTGGCCGATAAATTCATCGCCCACAAATAAATTGGCCGCGCCGGGCATCAACGAACTGGCGCTATCATTGTTTACTGTCGCCCGCCGGAAAACGGCGTCGGTATGTTTGGGAGCGGCCAAATAATCCAGCTTGGGGTCAAGCGCAAATTGGCTGAGCGTCGTTTTATGGGGCGAGCCGTCGCTGGGGATGTCAATTTTACCAGAAACGGCAAAGGAAACGGCCGTGCCGCTATCTTGTACCGCCGCAGTCGCTTCTGCGGCCTCAAACATTTCCGGCTCTGGTTCTGGCGGAGCCGCCGCGGCGGGAACAGGGACCGCAGCCGCCATTGGCGCCGCCGACCGCGCCGCCATCTTCTTGCGCAGCTTAGGTTGGGGCGGCGTATATTCATCCACAAACCAGGGCTGCAATTCCGGCAAGCGTTGGTTCAAGGCGGGCCGCGCTGTAGACACGACCAACTCCACGCCGCGCCAATCTTGTCCCGTATTTTGCGTCACCTGGGCGATGTAACGGACCGTAACGGTTTGTTGGTCGCCATCTTCGCTCAATCGCACATCGTACAACGGTTGCCAGCCGGCATTGCGCACCAAATAGGTCAGTTCGGGCTGAAAACTGCCCGCCGTCAACGCTTCAATCTCGATTTGGGCCTGAAACCGTTGGCGCGGCCGGGCGGCGCCAACCGCTTTTAATTCCCGGTTCAGCTTGTCTAATTGCCGTTTCAGGTCGCGCTGCTGTACATCAATCTCGCGCACGGCCGTACGCAATTCACTATCCTGTTCCCGCCAAAACTTAGTCAATTCAGCCTGATCTTCAATTTTGGAACGCCGCAGCGCCAACCCTTTGGCAAATTCGGCCGTCGCCTCGCGCAGCCCATCCAGATATTTAGCGTGCGCCAACCAACCATTCTTTTCATCGTCCAGCGCCCGCAGCGCATCGCTTACCCGCTCAATCCCCAGTTCCAATTCCCGCACGCGCTCCGCAGGCGTCTCTTCATAATGGCGGCGGCGCACATCCACCCCCAACAAACGCGCTTGGGCCGTACCCGATCCGACCGTTCGGACAGAATCAGTTGCCAAAGCCAATGGTAAATCTTCAATCAACAACCGATGAACTCCCGGCACGACTTCACAAACACCCCGGCACGTTACACGCGCACGGTCAGGATACACTGTAATTTGATTGATTTCTACTTCAACCGCTATGTCCATTCCTGTCTCCAACTCCTTAAAAATCCAGCCCCTTAATCCAGAGGCTCTGGCTTTTTTACCCAAAGCGGCAGCTCTAAATAGAATGTGCTGCCAGGGCACGCTTCTTCATCGCAGCCAGAGCTTTCAGCCCAAATACGGCCGCCATGCGCCTCCATTATTCCCTTTACAATTGGCAATCCCAAACCTGGCCCCCCGCCTTTAAAATTGGTTTTGCTCGACGAATGCAGCGTCACATCCGATGTTGTGGCAAATCGACCAAAAATAGCGCCCAAATTC
The DNA here is from genome assembly GCA_024762695.1 of Anaerolineae bacterium. Taxonomy (GTDB): domain Bacteria; phylum Chloroflexota; class Anaerolineae; order Promineifilales; family Promineifilaceae; genus JACKCC01. The sequence goes on along the minus strand of JANTGY010000039.1, from coordinate 2,943 downwards.
TCCACATCGATACCAATGCCCGTATCGGCTACTTTAACCACCACATAACCAGCCACATCGCCGGCGGCCTCGGGCAATTGCGTGCATTCTCCCGTAACCGTCACCTGTCCGCCATCAGGCGTGTATTTAAGCGCGTTCGTAAACACTTTTGCGAACGCCTTTGCCAGCTTTTCTGGATCGCCATATGTCTGCTGCTCCCCTTCAAATGGCATGATAATCAATTCAACTTGTCGCTGACTAAAATATTTATTAAGGCTGTCGGAGACCAGCAGCACAATCCGCTCCACATCAATCTGCTGATAATTCAAATCGATAGATTGCAAATCAATCAATGAGATGTCGATCAGGTCGTTGATAATAATTTTCATGCGCTGAATGCCATTTTCCAGACCGTCAATAAAAATACGCAAACGGTCGCTGGGCGTTGTCTCGATGCGCAGCATATTGGCATACCCCTCCAGGATGGTTAAAGGTGTGCGCAATTCGTGAGCGGAGACGGCGATAAAATTAGATTTGCTCTGCTCGAAACGCTCAATTTCGCGCCGCAGGCCATCCATATGCTCTAAAACATTGGTGCGGTCCATGTCGCTGGCTATCTGCGACGCTTCAATCAAGGCGCGGGTATGTACGTCATCCAACTCCTGCCAAAACCGAAGGGCGTCAGCGGGGTGAAAATCGCGGCTCAGCCCCTGCCCAATTTCTTGTTTGAGCACCCGAAGGATCGTCAGCCAATCATAGGCGGCCGGGGCATCGTAGCCAATGCCGGTTAGCGCCCAAAATTGGATGGCCGAAAGCTGGGTATCGCGGGTAGAGCCAACTGTTTCGGCGAGCAGATCGATGAATTCGGCAATGTCTTCTTGATCGGGCAGCAGATTGGGGGCGCGGTACACGGTTCTGGCGACCAACGCTTCATTTTGCGCGCGCAACCACTGCCTGATTTGATCGTTCACGGCCGTTCGTCCCCCGTTTCGGCTAGAGTTCGATCATAGCGGATGGCGTGGTCGCGGGCAAAGCGGCGGGTAGCCGTCAGCGCCCGTTGGCTGTACCAACGATAGCGGTCAGCCTTGTTCATTTTGTTTTGCGGCGGGGGGAAAATGCCAAAGTTGGCCTTCATAGGCTGGAAGTTTTTGGTTTCGGCATGGGTGATGTAATTGCACAACGCGCCTATCATACTGTTAGGCGGCCAAATGGCGGGATGCTGTCCGTTCAAAAAACGGGCGGCGTTTATACCGGCCACTAAGCCGGAGGCGACATTGCCCATATACCCTTCTACGCCGACAATTTGTCCGGCAAAAAAGAGGTCGGCGCGCCGACGAAACTGCATGGTGGGATGCAGCATTTGGGGGGCGTTAATGTAGGTGTTGCGGTGCATCATACCATAGCGCATAAATTCAGCGTTTTCCAGGCCGGGGATTAAGCGTAGGACTTGACGCTGTTGTCCCCATTTGAGGTTGGTTTGAAAACCGACGATATTGTACAGGGTTCCGGCAAGGTTGTCTTGCCGTAATTGTACGATGGCATACGGCCGTTTCCCAGACCTTGGATCCGTTAACCCCACCGGCCGCATGGGGCCAAAAGCCAACGATTCCTTACCCCGGTCGGCCAACGCCTCAATCGGCATACATCCCTCAAAGAATTTAGCGTCTTCCTGTTCAAATTGGCGCAGCGTGATCGTCTCCGCCTCAAGCAAGGCATTGTAAAAACGCTCGTATTCCATTTTAGTCAACGGACAGTTGATGTAGTCGCCTTCTTCCTGCTCTCCTTTGTCGTAACGAGATTGGCGAAAGGCTACCGTCATGTCAATGCTTTCATAGCTGACAATTGGCGAGAGGGCATCGTAAAAATAGAGATATTCCTGACCGCCTAGCCGTCCAATGTCGGCGGTTAGCGCTTCGGAGGTTAATGGGCCGGTAGCAATGATGCAGGGGGTGTCGGGAACGGCCGTTACCTCCTCCCGAATCAGTTCAATACGGGGATGCGACTCGATCCGCTCCGTAACACAGGCAGCAAACGTATCCCGGTCTACCGCCAACGAAGAGCCGGCCGGAACCGCCGCCCGCTCCGCGCAAGCCAAAACCATTGAGCTAAAGCCGCGCAGTTCCGCCTTGAGCAAACCCGGAGCCTTGTGCGGCAGCGCCGACCCCATCGAGTTGCTGCAAACAAGCTCAGCCAGATGGTCAGTCACATGAGCCGGCGTCGTTTTACGCGGCCGCATCTCAAACAATTTAACGTTAATCCCAGATTCAGCCGCTTGCCAGGCCGCCTCCGTTCCTGCCAGGCCGCCGCCTACTACCAATAATTCCATCGTCATGCCGCCATTCTATCACATATAAAAAGGAATGCCTGAACAAAAACAAGGGGCAATCAAAACATCATTCACTGCCAGGAGCAACAAATGTTTCCTAACAGCAAAACCTATTCCTCTTGACAAAGCAATCTACCGAATTTTATCATGTAGAAGTTAAGTTCTTTATCATCCCAAACGCCAGTTTTCAATCAGGAGAACGATTCTATGACTAACATTTTGGAAACAATTGGATTACGCAAACAGTACCAAATGGGCGAAGTGACCGTAAACGCCCTGCAAGGCGTGGATTTTGCTGTCGAAAAAGGCGAATTTATAGCCATCATGGGGGCGTCTGGATCGGGTAAATCCACTTTGCTGCATTTGCTGGGCGGCCTGGACGCGCCCAGCGACGGCGAGGTAATGCTAGGCGGGCGGCGGCTGGCGCATCTCAGCGATGACGACATCACCATCGTGCGCCGGCGGCAGGTTGGCTTTATCTTCCAGTTTTTCAACCTGCTGCCCACCCTGTCGGCGGCTGAGAATGTGGCGTTACCGTTGTTGATTGACGGCCGTTCCCTCGATGAATACCGCCTGCGCATAGACGAACTGCTAACGCTAGTCGGTCTGGGCGACCGGCAGGACCACAAGCCCGACCA
>JANTGY010000038.1 GCA_024762695.1 Anaerolineae bacterium | reverse complement strand
GCGGGAATCCATGCTTTTAGAGGAGTGGATTCCTGCCTTCGCAGGAATGACAGATATGGTTATGGGTTTATCAAGCACACTATTCGGCGATGACCCACATTTTATAAAGCGAGAGGAATGATGCTGCACGGTGAAAAAGTGATTTTGCGCCCCTTCAAAAAAGAAGATTTGCCGCGAGCGACAGAATTTGAAAATGATGTTGAATTACGCCTGCTGGCCCAAATTGACCCGCCGCTGCCCTGGTCGCTGGAGCGTATGGAAGCTGATTTTGAACGTCGTCAAAAGGATGAGTTGACGGCCTGGTTCGCCATTGAAGCCGACGGGAAGTACATTGGCAAATGCGGCTTGCACAATTTTCGCCAGGCTGACCAAACCTGCGAATTGGGCATCGAGATCGGCGATAAAGCTTATTGGGGCAAGGGTTACGGCCGTGAAGCGGTCAATCTTCTTCTCGATTACGCCTTCCGTCTCCGCAACATCCGCAAAGTGTCGTTGACGACCAGCAGCCATAATGAACGGGCGATCCGCTCTTATAAAAAGTGCGGTTTCGTGGAAGAAGGGCGATTGCAAGAACAACAATGGGTGGACGGCCGTTACGTGGACTGGGTGTTCATGGGCCTCTTCCGCCGCGACTGGGAACAAGAGAAGAAGTAACACAGAGCGGCACAGAGTAGGGCGACCAAAGGTCGTTCAGAGATACGCAGAGAGAACACAAAGAAATCTCCAAAACCTCCGTGATTCTCTGTGACTTCTCTGCATAACTCTGTGTAACTTTTACGGAGAAAACAATGGATGACTTGATTCAATTTAACCGAGAACGCTGGAACGCATTGGCTGAAGCCAACTACACTTACTCGCGTCCTTTCATGGACCTGGACGCACAAAAAGCCCGCGCCTGGTTGGACACGCAGGGCGAGTCGCCCGCCGGCCTGCTCGACAATTTACAGGGTAAGGATGTGCTTTGTTTAGCCAGCGGCGGCGGTCAGCAGACGGCCGTGTTCGGCCTGCTAGGCGCCAATGTCACCGTCTTCGACCTCTCCGACACCCAACTGACACGCGATGAAAAGGCCGCTGTTCATTATGGCTATCCACTCCGGATGATTCAGGGCGATATGCGAAATCTGACCATTTTCGAAGATGACTGTTTCGATTTGGTCTGGCATCCCTATTCCATCAACTTTTCGCCCGACGCCCGCGCCGTTTTGCGGCATACAGCCCGCATTTTGCGCCCCGGCGGCTATTATCGGCTGCAATTCGCCAACCCTTTTACGATGGAATTGGACGAGACAATGTGGAACGGCCGTGGCTATCCCCTCAGTTCAGTTTATACCGACGCCGCCGAAATGGTCTTTGACAACCCCCATTGGGACGTGTGGCAGGAAGATGGCTCTGTGAAAAAAATCGTCGGCCCGCGCGAGTTTCGCCATGCGCTCAGCGCCATTCTCAACACATTGGTACAAAACAACTTCATCATTCTTGGCTTATGGGAAGATTCGGACAGCGCCCAGCCCAATCCCGAAGCGAAACCAGGTTCATGGGAACATATGATTGCCGTTGCGCCGCCATTCATGCGACTTTGGGCCGTTTACCGACCGGATGTGTTGTGATGACAAGATTACCTGTTTTAGAAACGGAGCGGTTAAGGATACGGCCGTTCACCCTCACCGACCTCGACAACGCCTACCAACTCGCCAAAGCCAATAGTTGGGTAGACAAATCACTGACGCCACCCGAACAACTCGAAGCGCAGAACCATTACGTACAATGGAACAGCCTCAACCATCAAGCATTGGCCAATTTGGCTCAGCCACCCACAGGCGATAGGATTGTCGAACTTAAAACGACTGGCGAATTCATCGGTTCTTGCGGCATCAATTCCATATGGTTGCCCATAGGCCAACTTCCTGCGTTTGGCGGCCAAAAGAACTGCCCAACACAGCCTGAAGTCAGTTTGATGTGGGCCATTCTGCCCGCTTATCAAGGTAAGGGCTGCGCGACCGAAGTCGCTCAATTATTGATTGACGCGCTCTTTTCTCGATTCAATCTCAAGCGCATCATTGCTACGACCGCGTATGACAATATCGCCTCGCAGCGAGTCATGGAAAAAGCAGGCATGCGCCTGGAAAAAAATCCGTTTCCTGATCCATTCTGGTTACAAGTCGTCGGGATTATTGAGCAAGAGAGCCTCTAACTCTCGCTCTATCTCCAACTATGATGAAAATACGGCCGTTCCACCCCACCGATTCCGAATACCAAGCCATCCTCCAACTCCGTAACCGCATTCAGCCCGCCAATCCCAGCTCTCTCGCCATCTGGAAACACAACGACCAGACCCGCGATCCCCATGATAATTTCCATCGCATTGTTGTCGAAAAAGAAGGCGAATTGATAGCGTATGGGGAGTTTGGGGAAACGGCCGTCAAAAACGGCGCCTACTTCCTCTACGCCCATGTCCACCCCGTCTACCAGGGCGGCCATCTCACTGCCCGACTGTACAATCACATGGCCGAATCTCTACAAACCTATCAGCCAGCCCGCCTCATCACCCACATCCGCGAAAATGAGACCATGAAATTGCACTGGCTGCGCCAAAATAGATTTGAGCAAGGCAAACGCTACCCGGTTTCTCATCTGGATGTCGCCAGTTTCAACCCCGCGCCCTACGCCGCAGCAGTGGCCCAAGTCGCCGCCAGCGGCATTGAGATTATCTCATTAGCCGATTTGACCCGGCGCGACCCCGGCTGGCAGCGACAGGTATATGAATTGGATTTTGTGTTGATGTCTGATGTGCCGACGACAGAGCCTTATGTGAAACGGCCGTTTCCCCGATTTGTTAAGGAAGAATTCCAACACCCCAACTTCCTCCCCGAAGGCTGGTTCATCGCCCTGGACGGCGCCGCCTACGTCGGTATGACCGGCCTCGTCAAAACCGGCGGACACACAAACATATGTGCGACCGCCCTCACCGGCGTCCTTCGCAGCCACCGCCGCCAGGGCATCGCCACCGCCCTCAAAACAACCAGCATTCAACTTGCCCAACAAATCGGTACACAAACCATCAAAACTGACAACGAAGAAAATAATCCCATGTACCAACTCAATCTCGATTTAGGTTTCATCCCCCAACCAGCTTGGCTCGATTTTGTGAAAAATTTGGCCCACTAAGCGCCTCCATTCCTTGCGCCGCCCCAATTGGACTTCTCGTTCCTCGTCTTTATGTGCAATAAATAGGGCCAATCGTCTTGTGTCACACATCCCATTGAATTAAAATCATTCATATAATTTGGTAAGGAGATAGATTGAAATGAAAGAAAATGGTCAAAATCAACCAAACAGTTTCAAAGTGAAAGCGGGCCTGGCGCAAATGTTAAAAGGCGGCGTCATTATGGACGTTGTTACGCCGGAACAAGCTGTAATCGCTGAAAATGCCGGCGCCGTCGCCGTGATGGCGCTAGAACGCGTACCAGCCGACATACGCGCCGACGGCGGCGTGGCCCGCATGTCCGATCCGGGCATGATCAAAGAGATCATCGCCTCCGTTTCCATCCCCGTGATGGCCAAAGCGCGCATCGGCCACTTCGTTGAGGCCCAAATATTAGAAGCCCTGGGCGTAGATTATGTGGACGAAAGCGAAGTGCTCACCCCTGCCGATGAAGAACACCACATTTACAAGCATGATTTCAACATCCCCTTCGTATGCGGCTGCCGCAATTTGGGCGAAGCTTTGCGTCGCATCGGCGAAGGCGCGGCCATGATTCGCACCAAAGGCGAAGCGGGCACCGGCGATGTGGTTGAAGCGGTTCGCCATGCGCGCACAGTCTTGGGCGACATCCGCCGCTTGCAGGCCATGCCCGACGAAGAGCTGATGAGCTATGCCAAAAACATTGGCGCCCCCTTTGCGTTGGTGAAAGAAACGAAAGAATTAGGCCGATTACCGGTCGTTAACTTTGCCGCCGGCGGTATCGCCACCCCGGCTGACGCGGCTTTGATGATGCAGATTGGCGTGGACGGCGTTTTTGTCGGCTCCGGCATCTTCAAAAGCGGCAACCCGGCCGAACGGGCGTTAGCCATCGTTAAAGCCACAACGCATTACAACAACCCCAAAATCCTGGCCGAAGTCAGCGAGAATTTGGGCGAGCCGATGGTTGGTATCAACGTCAGCAGTTTGCCGGAAAGCGAACAGTTGGCAACGCGCGGCTGGTAATGTGTGCAGGGGTGATTGGGTGAAGAGGTGATGGGGTGATCGTTTGTTCACCTCATCACCTCACCACCTCTTCATTTTACGCTGGAGCAAGCGATGAAGATTGGCGTTTTGGCGCTGCAAGGCGCGTTTATTGAGCATATCAAGATGTTGGAAGGATTGGGGGCGACGGCCGTTGAGGTTCGCCTCCCTGAACATCTGGAAGGATTAGACGGCCTCATTATCCCCGGCGGAGAGAGCACAACCATCGGCAAACTGGCAGTGATGTACGATCTGATGGAACCGCTGCGGCAATTTGCAATGGAGCATCCGGTCTGGGGCACCTGCGCCGGGATGATTTTCATGGCCAAGGATGTCGGCGCGGACCAACCACTTCTAGGCATCATGGATATTGTGGTGGAACGTAATGCATTTGGCCGCCAAATTGACAGCTTCGAGACCAATTTGGATGTATCGGTGTTTAAAAACGGTCAAGGGAAACCATTTCCGGCGGTGTTTATTCGCGCGCCAAAACTGGTTGACGCCAAAGGCGAGGCGACGGTGATTGCGCGGTTGGCAGACGGCACGGCCGTTGCCGCCCAACAAGGTCAGTGGTTAGTCACATCATTTCATCCCGAACTAACGGGAGACGATCGATTTCATCGGTATTTTTTGGGGTTAATTGGGAAATAGTAATCAGTAAACGGTAATCCGTTTACCGATTACTGCTGCCGGGGGATAGCGACTGTAAATGTCGCGCCGGCGGCGGGGTTGTTTTCGGCCCAGATACGGCCGTTATGCTGTTCTACAATTTGCCGCGCCAGAAAAAGCCCCAACCCAGTCCCCTTTCCGCTCGGTTTTGTCGTAAAGAACGGATTGAAAATCTTCTCTTTAATTTCTGGAGCGATGCCGGTTCCGTTGTCTTTGACGGCGATAGCGTATTCGGCAACGGCCGTTTCCTTGCCCCCGCTGCCATTGGCGTAACCCCCATTGTGCCGCGTCCTGGCGGAGGTTGGTTCAAGCTCCCACGTTTCTATCCTAATCGTGCCGCCCTCAGGTTGCATTGCATCGCGGGCATTAATGAGCAAATTGACCAATACTTGCGTCATACGATTATGATCGCATACGACAGATTTCAAATTCGGATCCGCCTCAACCTCAACTTCCACATAAAATTCACCGCGAAACTGATGACGCACCAATGTCAGCGCATCCTCAACGATGGCTTGCAAACTCGTCACCGCCATTTGCTGGACATCGTTAACCGCGTAATGGCGTAAAACATCCACGATGCGCGTGCAGCGCCAGACGCTTTGCTCAATCATGCGGATATAGCGGATCAAATCCTTCGTTTGCAGCTCGTCCTCTTCAATTTCCAGCAGTACATTGCTGCATGTGTTGGTAATAATGCTAATAGGTGTGACCAACTCGTGGGCGACGCCGGCCATGAGCGTGCCGATACCGGCTAACCGTTGTGTGTGGGCCAGGGCATCGTTGACGCGCAGAGCTTGATCCGGCTCGCTCAGGACAAGCAATTGATGACCTTCTCCAGCCGCGTTTAAGGGAATGAGAGCCAGATTGACGGAGGTTAAGCGGCCGTCCTGCCGGCGTGCATAAGCTTGATGGAATTCATGATCGTCTGAAGCCCAGTCGAGAGGGGATGACACGTCATCCGGCCAAAATAGGCGGTAGGATCTGCCCGCCAACTCATCTGGCTCATAACCTAACGCCTGCGCCGCCGCTTCATTGGCGGCAACCACATCGCCCCGCTGATCCAAAATGAGAAAGCCCTCGGCCAAACTTTGCCAAAGGTGATCATAAAACTGCGGTGGTGATGTCGTTTTCAGTTTTACCATGCGGATTTCCTCATCTTCCAGAGCCAATCATAGCGAGTTTTTTCTGACTATTTGTAGGATACGCGAGGCGGTTGAAAACGTCCGTATGCGAGCCGTAAAATCACCGTGAAGGGGACGTGAAGGGGTGAAAATGCGGTTTAGGTGAAAACGGGAAAGTCATTTGAATTGGGAAACAATGGTTTTCCCGTTTTCCCTGAGTAAACCACAAAGAATTAGCGCATTTTTTATCAAAATACTTTTTGTGGTTTACCTAGGTGAAAACGGGAAAGTCATTTGAATGAGGAAAACAATGGTTTTCCCGTTTTCCCTGAGTAAACCACAAAGAATTAGCGCATTTTTTATCAAAATACTGTAACTGTTCAGGTGTATCTCGACTGTCATATCCGCGAAGGCGGGTATCCAAGATGTGGATTCCTGCCTTCGCAGGAATGACCTGTACAGTTACAAAATACTTTTTGTGGTTTACCTCGGAGGAAACAAAAAACGGCCGTCTCTCGCAAAGGAAACGGCCGTTTGTTAAATATGCTATTTGTCTGATCTTATCGCCTAAGCTTCTGGCATAACCACCCACATAATCAAGTAAATGATCAGGCCGGGGCCGCCAGCCAACGCCAGCAGCACAAACAGCAGCCGCACAAGCGTGGGGTCAAAATTCATATAATCGGCTAAACCAGCGGCTACGCCGGCAATCATGCGATCATTCGTCGAACGTACCAATTGTTTGTTTTCCATCGTGTTCACATCCTTACGTTAACGGGCTGGAGAACTACCTCCAGCTGGAGAACTGCCTCCAGGCTGTAATTTTCAATCAAACTTAACACTGACCATTACGAAGTCAGGCGCGTAAGGTTGCGAAAGATGTCTAATTCAGACGGACGATGCGATGTCTGTTAAATTAAATTGCGGCTTTTTTGCGGGAACAAAACTGGGGTCGCGCCAGGGCGTCAATTTAACGCCCCAACCGACAATCCGCCAGCCTAATCGGGCCAACCAGGGCGATTGGATGCGATAAGCGATGCGCGCCAGTCGCACGCGAATGTGCAGTTGGACAAACAGCGGATCAGCTAACAGGCGACGGCCGTAATCGACAAAGCTGAAATCTTGACGGGCAAAGGCGTCAATGAGCGCGGGGGCGGCGACACGGCCGTAGCCCAATGCAAATGAAATCCCCTCGCCAAAAAGCGGGTCTACCCCGGCCGCGTCGCCGACTAATAGGACGCGGGGGATGGCAAAACGGCCGTTCTTGTCCCACCAGCGAATGGGATGTCCCTTGAGTTCATAATCGTCCAGATTGCGCTGCCGTTCGGCTAATGAATCGCGCAGCTGCGTTTTGAGCTTGGCTTTCGGCCGTTCCGGGCGGGCGCGGCTGTCGAACAGCCCGCGATTCATAAACGGCTTGCCCGCCACATAACTGGGGAAATCCCAATAATAGCCCTGCAAGCCATCGGCCATACGCGTAAAGTCGAAGATGGCTACGCCGTCGCGGAATTCAGGCTGGATATGGGCGTTTTCCGGCGTCAGCACTTCCAGCAAGCGGGCTACACGCGACTCGTCGTCCCATTTGAGGGTGCGGCGCACAAAGCTGCGCGACCCATCGGCGGCCACCAAAACTTGGGCATGAAATGTCTCTTTTTCAGTGACGACTTCGACATAATCGGCCTGGGGCGCGATTTGTTTAACCGCCTCGCCTTGCCGCACGGTGACGCCCAGTTTGACGGCCGTTTTCACCAACCAATGATCGAATTCATCGCGGCGCACAATGCGAAAAACCGGATTGCCGTAAAAAGAGAACTGTCTGTCTTGATAAACCAGGCGCACCTCGCGCACGCCAAAATTCGGCGGCTCGAAGGGCAGCCCCAGGTCGGCCAAGATGTTTTGCCCGATATGGGTGACGCCGCCGCCGCACAACTTAGGACGCGGATGAACCGCCTTGTCGATTACGACGATCCGCTTGGCCCAGAATGGGTCTTGGCGAACAAGGTTCAAAGCAGTGGAGATACCTGATGGGCCAGAACCGACGATAAGAATGTCAACGGATTGGGGCATGGTTTCTACTCTCCAGGGCGTGAAACGTAAAACGTAAAACGTGAATGACTTCGCGTTTTACGTTTTACGTTTTAGACTGTCCGACTAATCGTTTGGCTACTTTGTAACGATGATGGGCAGCATTATAGCATGGGAGAGTAGAATTGACTGATCGGTGTTGAGATCGGCGGTTTCATGGGGAGCTTCGACATTGCCGACCAGGTCGATTGCCTGGCTGCGAAATTCGTAGGTTTGTCCAGGGTTAGGCGGGATGAAAGTGGCGGAAACGGCCGTTGTCCCTTCAACCAATGGCGTCCAGGCTGTCTCGCCCACGGCGCGGTACTCAACCGTGTATGTCGCTACCCCGGCCAGGGCGTCGCTCCCGGCCCATTGCACAATATAACTCGTGTCCGGAATTTCGAAAATGGTTGTAATTTGTGATGTGGGCGGCAAAACGTCCAGGCTAAAATTGGTCGCCAATGATGTAACCGTATCGATCAGTCCCGGCTTGGGCGGCGTAAATTCAACCGACACCCGCCAGTACAGCGCGGCATAATCCTGGCTAAAAGTCAGATTGGCGCTGGTTGCGCCGCCAACGACTGTCTCCTCCGCCACCAGCGTAGTAAAAGCGCGGTCCGTGGCGACTTGTACGGTACTGGTCAGCGGATCCGTCACATCAGTCAAAGTCCAGCTAAAGAGAACCGGACTGCCGCCGACCAGCGGCCCAGCGAGTGGGGACTGATTAGCGGCAACTGGATTAAAAATGGGCGTCGCCTGGCCGGTATTGATGTCGCCGTCGCCGCTGTGAGCCGCTTCAAGATTGCCTAAAACGTCCACGCCCTGGCTGCGGAACCAGTAAGTTTGACTGTAATCGGCTGGAGTGAATTGGGTAGTTGTTAACGTTGTGTTCGTCAACAAGCGCGTCCAGCTTGCGTCGCCATCGGCGCGGTAATCGATGTTGTAGCCGGCGATGCCAGACAGGTTATCGCTGCCTTCCCATACCAGATCATAGGTTTGGGCCATCACATGGTCGGTGAGGGAGATGACGGCCGTTGCCGGCGGCGTCGTGTCCAAACTAAACCGGGTCGGTGTGGAAAAAACCTGGGCGTCAAACGTGTTGGTCAAGGTGACTTGCCAATACAGGTCGGCGTAATCCTGGGCAAAGGTGTGGAGGGTGTTGGTAACGGCCGTGTTCCAGGTTTGTTCAGCCACGACATTCATCAAAGCCGCATCTGTCGCCGCCGTCCAGGTCATCGCCGAAATCGCTTCGGCGTCGGTCAAAACCCAAGTGAAGGCGACGGACGGATCATTTAGCCAGGCATCGGCGGCAGGCGATTGATTGGCGACGTCTATTGTGAAAACTGGCGTCGCCTGGTCGGTGTTGATGTCGCCATCGCCCGTGTGCCCCGGTTCGAGATTGCCTGCGTTATCTGTCGCCTGACTGCGGAACCAGTAAAGCTGACCGGAAACGGGCGGCGTAAACGTCGTTGTCGTGAGCAAGGTGTCGGTTAAGAGCGTCGTCCAACCAACGTCGCCGTCGGCGCGGTACTCGATGTTGTAGCCGGCAATGCCGGATAGGTTATCGGCGCCTTGCCAGAACAACTCATAATGGCCGTCGGGGTAGGAATTGAGCGCGTTGACGCTGGAGGAAGGCGGCGTTGTGTCTATTCCAAAGCGTGTGGCGGTTGAAAACACCTGGTTGTTGAAGCTGGTATCCAGGCGAATGCGCCAGTACAAATCGGCGTATTCCTGGCTGAAGGTGTGGGTGGCGGTGGTTACGGCCGTCGCCCAACTTTCTGTGTGAACCATGTCGCTAAACCCAGCATCCGTCGCTACCTGGAGGGTTGTCGTGACAACTGAGCTGGGATTGGCAATCTCCCAGGCGAAATCTACCCCTGTCTGGTTCAACCAGGCGTCGGGCGCGGGGGTCGTGTTGGCAGCGTCGGCTTCTAACGGCCGTAACCGAATCGCGTCAAACCAAACGGCATAATCGTAATTCGTCGGGTCGTTGACGGTCAAGTCGGTTAACCGGATGAGATTACTCGTCCCGGCGTTCAAGTTGAATTCGCCCAACGACATCCACAAGCCGACGTTGGCTTGATGGCTGACGGTACTGGTTAACGGGCCATCGGCGCCGGTGATGGTGTAAATGGCGCCAGCGGTTTCTGGCCCGCCAATGTTGCAATAGGGGGCGTATACTTCGATTTCGTAACGGCCGTTTTCGGGCACATCGGGCCGCCATTCGCCCCAGTTTTCAATCAGAGCCGGATCATTGACATTCTTGGTGTAGTAAGAATGCCCATTGTTACCGCAGCCCCTCGGCCCTTCATACCAGTTGTTAGCGCTCATCGTAAAGGCCGTGCTTAACTCATCCACATAGATGTGCGGCGAGGTAAAATTGATGCGCTGCGCCACCTGATCGCGCAAATAGGGCAGCAGTTCGTAGGCATTTCCGCCAGGGCAAAGGGTAGACAGACCGCCGTAAACATCCCGATGGCCCATGAGATGGGGCAATCCCCAGTCCATGTTGATCAAGCGGCTGGCGTCATACACGTCAATATCGCGCTGGTCAGCTTTCCAAGCCATCAAATCGGCAGCGGCATCCAGCATTTCCTGCGGCGGCGTATTGAGATAGTAATAACTGGGATATTCCTCAAGCGTGGTGAATGTGCCAATAAGAGAAACGCCCATACTACCGGCGTTAGCAATGGCCGCATGGGTGCCAATGACGTCCAGATTGAGGTAATCTTCGTTCATATGGCCTTCGTAAATAACGCCAGTGCGATCAATCAAGTAGTTGTAACCGATGTCGCCCCAGCCGTTGCCGTAGGTATGATAACTCCAAATAGCGCGGACAATAGGCGCCCAATCGGTGTGTTCGTTGGAAGAAACGGTGTGATGGATGGTCATGTGGGTGGCTGGCGTGTATTCCAGGCCGCTGGTGTAATCACAGTCAACACTGGTACACCAGACTTCCCGGCTGATGACGGTGGGCCGGGGCGTTTCACCGTTGGCGGCTGCGCTGTCGGGGCGAGCGGCGTCGAGGATGGCTTGTTGGGCTAACATCTCTTCGGTTGTGGGACCGGCGGTGGAATCTATGATGGTGAAGGTTAACTGGCGCAGAATCGGCGCGGCGACTCCTTCATAGCGGCTGAAGCTGACGGAGAATTGGATTTCTTGATGCGTTGTCTCTGGAGGCGGAACAATGAGCATGTCGCCTGTGACATCTAAGTCGCGCGGTTCGCCAAAATCGTCGTTTTCATGGATGTCGAACCATTGGCTCCATTCGCCGCCATTCGTTCTGCTGCGTACCAGTAATTCCATGCTGGACATGTCGGGGATGTCGGCCAGCCATTTGGGAACGAGGGCGTTGAAGGGAATGTCGGCCTGGATGACGGGAGAATTGTAGACGGCCGTTACCGCATTGGCGGCTATCGTTAATCCCTCGGCTGTGACGACAAACCCTATCCCGGATCCGCCGGCAAAATCATTGGCATTGAGCTGAATGTCTTGCATGGGCATTCTGTTGGGATCGGAGGCAACGGCCGTCGTATCGGCAACGGCCGTCGTATCGGCAACGGCCGTCGAAAGCGCCGTGGGCGCAGAGAATGCGGCGGGCAAACTATGGGTAATGAGAAGTACGAACAATCCTGCTAGAGTTAGTGTTTTAAACTTCATGATGTGAACACCTCGGCTAATGTTTGTTGAATTGAGCGCGTTTTTAGACGGCTCCGGTGAAAGAATAACAGGGACGGCCGTGATTTGAAGTATAGAAGGGGTGAATTTTAGCGTATAAAAAGGGTGAATTGAAATTAGCGCCTTTGGACGGTTGTCATTTGGCGGGGAATCTACTATCTTTCTGAAACGTAAAACGTAAAACGTGAAACGTGACGGATGACGGATGACGAAACCAACTATCAAAAACGACAGTCAATTCTCAGCCTGGCTTAAGTGGGGCGGCGTTGCGCTTTTTGTTGGCTGGCTGTTTTTTAGTTTGAGCGCGTATTATGTGGTGCAGAAGCCGTTTAGTTTGCCGCAGATGGCTTTGTTGGCGGAAACGGCCGTTTATTGGCAGCGTTTCCCCTTTTTGGCGGCGGCGCTGGGCCGCTCTTTGCTGGATGTGGCGGCGGCGTTATGGATGGCCTGGTTTGCGCTGGGAGCGGGGCTGTGGCTGTTGGCGCGGTTTGCCCTGGACATCCAATCCAGCCTGGAGCGACTTTTGTTGGGTTTGGGGCTGGGATTTGGCGCGCTGGGGCTGCTCACTTTGTTTTTGGGGATGGTGGGCTGGTTGGAAACGGCCGTTTTCACTGCCATCGCCATCCTTCTCACTTTGCTAACCAGCAAACAATCATTCCATTTGCTGCGTCAACTGAAGTGGGAACGGCCGTCCCGCCCCGTTGCCGTATACCTGTTTCTGGCTCTGGGCATGGCGCTCTCGTTGGCGCTGCTGCCGCCAACCAGCTTTGACGGTCTGCTTTACCATCTCAAAGGGCCAAAACTGTTCCTCGAAGCAGGCCAAATCGAAGCCTACGACATTTTCCCCCTCTACTTCCCCTCCCAATTTGAGATGCTGTACCTGTTTGCGATGGCCTTGCGCGGCGATGTGGCGGCTAAATTACTGCATGTCGTCTTTCATTTTATGCTGGCCGGGCTGGTTTACGCGACGGCGCGGCGTCATTTGAAATTGCAGGAAGGGTGGACGGCCGTTCTCTTTTTTTATGCCATGCCCCTCGTTCTAACGCTGGCTGGCTGGGCTTACAATGATTTAGGGCTGGCTTTTTACCAGATGGCCGCTGTTTATACCTTGCTGCATTGGCGGCAGACGAAGCAGTTCAACTGGCTCCTGTTAAGCGGCGCATTGGCCGGGCTGGCAATGGGATTCAAGTATACCAGTTTCATCACGCCGCTGTTTTTGGCTGGGCTGGTTTTGTGGAATTACCGACGACAGTGGAAAACGGCCGTGCGTCCCCTCTCTTTTCTGACTCTTATCACTGCCCTGGTCGGCCTGCCGATGTACATCCGTAACTGGATTTTGGTGGGCAACCCGGTCTATCCCTTTTTGCATGATTGGTTGGGCGGCCGTTTTTGGGACGCTTATCGCGCCGCCTCCTACACCGAATCGGGCACAGGCATCGGCTTCGACATCATCGCCCTGCTGCGTCTGCCCTACGATGTGACGCTAGGCTATAAAGACGTCACCCAAGATGTGCAAATTGGTCCGTTGCTGTTGGCGTTTTTGCCACTTTTACTCCTGTACGGTCTAAGCCGTTGGCGCAAACGCACACCGCCCGCCATCTCCATTCTCCTGCTGTTTGCTCTCGTTCAATTTGGATTTTGGACGCTGGGCGTCATGTCAACCAAAGGCTTGTGGCAAAGTCGTCTCTTATTGTCTGGGTTTGTGGTTTTACCGCCAGTCATGGCCTGGATTTGGCAGGATTTAGCGCGCTGGGATCATCCACAGTTTTCGCTGCACCGCTTTTTGAAGCTGACGCTGGGCGTCGTGTTAACGCTCAACCTCATCAGCCAGTTCACGGCATGGCTGCCGCGCGCGCCCTGGACATACGCAGTCGGCAGCGACAGCCCCGCCATAACCTTGCGCCACACGCTGGGAGCGCATTTCGCGGCGATGGAGGCGATTAACGACTTACCGCCAGATGCCGTCGTCGCCTTTTTGTACGAGCCGCGCAGCTATTACTGCGAGCGCGACTGCCGCCCCGACAGCAAGATTGATGAGTTGGGGCATTGGCGTTATTTATACGGCGACGCGGCTAACATCGCCAACGCGCTGCAAGAAAATGGCGTTTCTCATATTTTGCTGTACCAAATCGGGTATGCGTTTATGGCGGGAGAAGAGCATGTGGCAGATACGGCCGTACTTGAAGACCTCCAGACCCATCACCTGCGCCCCGTCGCCGACATCGCCGGCGCATACATTTTATATGAACTCCAACCATGATATAGTTGCGGAATCGAAATTATGGAGAACGAATCAATGACTCAGCCCATATCCATCGTCATCCCTGCCTACAACGAAGCGGGAGCCATCTTGCCTACCCTGGAAAAGATAAAACAAGTCACGGCAGCAGCTAATCTTGTCAGCGAAATTATTGTGGTAGATGACGGCTCAACGGATGAAACGGCCGTCACCCTTCGCCAATATCCCGATGTACGTTTATTTGTACATCCGCAAAACAAAGGCTACGGCGCTTCGCTCAAAACCGGTATCCGGCAAGCGCAGTACGAGAACATCATCATCATTGACGCCGATGGCACTTACCCGGTAGACATGATTCCGGCATTAGCCGAGAAGATGGACGATTACGACATGGTCGTCGGCGCCCGCACTGGCGAGACGGTACAAATCCCGCTCATCCGCCGTCCGGCCAAATGGGCGCTGACCCGGCTGGCCAATTACCTCAGCGGCATGGAGATTCCCGACCTCAATTCAGGTTTACGCGCCTTCAAGCGGGATATAGTCATCAATTATTTCCGGCTGCTGCCTTCTGGTTTTTCGTTTACCACTTCCATCACGCTGGCGCTGCTGACGAATGATTACAATGTGTTGTATGTGCCGATTGATTATTTTAAGCGCACAGGGGAGTCGAAGATAAAGCCCATCCGCGATACCATCAACTTCTTCTCCCTGGTAATTCGGATGGTGCTTTCCTACCGGCCGCTGCGCGTTTTTGTGCCGCTAACCGCACTGCTGCTGCTTGTCAGCGCCGGTAAAGTAATTTTCGACATCATTGCCTACGACTTCCACCTGGCTACGACAACCGTCGTCTTGCTGACGCTGACATTTCAAACCATCGTCCTGGGGCTGATCGCCGATTTAGTCGTTTCTTTACATAAAAATTAGAGGTTTTGCCATGCAAGTTTGGGATAAGCCGCTCCGCGTTGTCATCATCGGTTTAGATGGCGGCACATTCGATTTAATCAAGCCCTGGGCCGAGCAAGGCCATCTGCCTACGTTCAAACGCCTGATGCAGGAAGGCGTTTGGGGCGAACTCGACTCCACGATGCCCCCCATTACGGCTCCGGCCTGGTCGTCCTTCATCACCGGGAAAAATCCCGGCAAGCATGGGCTGGTTGATTTTGTTTTTCGGCGGCCTGGTTCTTACAGTGTGTCGCCCATTAACGCTTCGGTCAGGAACGGCCGTTCCCTCTGGTCATACCTCGGCTCAGCGAACAAAAAAGTCGTCGTCGTCAACGTTCCCGTCACCTACCCGCCTGAACCGGTTAACGGTCTACTCGTCACCGGGCTGATGACCCCCTCCGAAAAATCCAACTTCACCCATCCGCCCGAACTGGCTGAAACGCTGCGCACTTCCGGCTACACCATCCATTCCCCCCAATCCTACGCCCGCGGCAACATCGCCAAATTCGTCCAGGCGATTCAGGACACCACAGAAAACCAACTCGTTCATTTGCGCCGCTTGCTGCAAGAAAACCCCTGGGATTTTGCCATGTACGTCTTTCGCGGCCCAGACCGATTATCGCATGGCCTCTGGCATTTCATGGACGAAACCCACCCTCAACACGGCGCGCCAGGCACAGAAGAACACCGCCACGCCATCCGCGACCATTACCAATACATTGACCGTCAATTAGGCGACATGATGGCCGATTTCGATGAGAATACCGTTCTCATCCTCATGTCCGATCATGGTTTTGGCCCCTTCCACAAATACATTTACATGAACAATTGGCTGCTTAAATGGGGCTTGCTGCGTCTGCGTCGCGGCCCGCTAACCCAGCTCAAAAAGGCCGCCTTCAACCTGGGCATCACACCAGTCTCCATTTACAACCAGATGCTCAAACTGGGGCTGGGCGGCATGAAAGGTAAAGTGACAAAGGGGAAAGGAAATAAAAAGCTAGCCCGGTTCTTCCTCTCCTTCAACGACATTGATTGGGCTAAAACGACAGTCTACTCGCTGGGGAATGTCGGCCAATTGTGGATCAACTTGAAAGGGCGCGAGCCGATGGGCGTTGTTAAGCCAGGAGAAGAGTATGAGTCTGTGCGCCAAAACACGATTGACCGCCTGAAAGCGATGCGCGATCCGGAAACGGGCGAATTGATGGTGGATGAAGTTTACACGCGGGAAATGTTGTATTCGGGGCCATTTTTGGAGCGGATGCCCGATATTGTTTTTGTGCCCAAAGGGTTCCGCTACCTCTCTTTTGGCGAGTATGAGTTTGCCTCGAACAAGTTGGTGGAAACTTCTTACGGCATTACCGGCTGGCACCGGCGGCCAGGGATGGCGCTGCTGCACGGCGCGCCGATTCAGGCGCAGCAAGCGCTACAAGAGGCCAAGATTGAGGATATTGCCCCCACAGTTTTGTATTTGATGGGGCAACAAGTTCCGGTGGATATGGACGGCCGTGTCCTCACCGAAGCGTTGCACAAAGAATGGGTGTCGCCGGAAAGATTAAGCCGCATCAAAACTGACAGCAGCGGCGAACAAAATTTTGTCGCCTTTTCCGACGAAGACGAAGACGCCGTGCGACAGCGATTAGAAGATTTAGGGTATTTGGGGTAGCCGATGAACTACCGAAAAGCGTTATTGGCCGGACTGCTGTTCATTCTCCTTTTTGTCGGCGAAAGCGTCGCTTTGCACAATCAATTTACGACTGCCAACCCTGGCGGCAACGATTTTTACTCGCGCTGGGCGGGAGCCAGCGCGCTGTTGGTGGAGGGGCGCGACCCCTACGGCCTGGATGTTACCGCTGAAATTCAAGTCGCCAAAGGGTTAGACCCAGAGATGGAAGGCAAAGGCAGTTTCGCCTATCCGCTGCACGTTATTTTCCTGTTTTTGCCCTTGTCCTACATGGATTATGCCTGGGCGCAGGCGATTTGGATGGTGATATTGCAATGGGTGGTGGTGGCAACCGTCTATTTGTTGTTCCGCTTCGTCCGTTGGCAGCCGTCGCTGCTGGCGTTAGCCGGAATGATGGTGGCGACGCTGCTCATGTATCCGGTTGCTCGCAGCATTTTGCTGGGGCAGTTTACGCTGCATGTAACGCTGTTTTTGGTGGGGATGCTGTTGGCTTTACGCAACGGCCGTGACGGATGGGCCGGTATTTTACTGGCGGCAACTTCAGTCAAACCGCAAATGGTTGTCTTGATTGGTCCCTGGTTTCTGCTTTGGGCGCTGGCTCATAAACGATGGCGTTTTATTTGGGGACTCCTGGGCGGCGGAGCGGTTATGTTCTTGGCATCACTGCCCCTGTTCCCACGCTGGCCCGTCAGCTTTTTTGAGGATATTCAGCGCTACGCGAAGGTGGCTGGCGGCAAAAACCCACTGGTTGTTTTGGTCGAGCAGGTTGTGCCCGGGGCTGGCGAGCCGGTTCGGGCAATCTTGACGGCCGTTTTACTACTCATCATGCTATGGGCGTGGCGGCGCGGGATGCGAGATGATGGGGGACGGCCCCTTCGGCAAGCTCAGGGCAAGCCGTTCCTCCATGCAACCTACTGGACCATCATCGCCAGCCTACTCATCCTTTTCCAAACCGGCACAACCAACCAGACTCTACTCCTCATCCCTTTGTTTGATTGGTTGACCCGCCTCCGCCCGCGCAAAGGTGGAAACTGGCTCATCGCCACTGTCATGCTGGCCCTCGTCATCTTCCCCTGGG
>JANTGY010000037.1 GCA_024762695.1 Anaerolineae bacterium | reverse complement strand
GCGGCTTACCGGCCGGATATGGTGTGGTGGCAATTGATCGCAATATCGTCCCCTGGAAATCGGAGCTATTTGTGCCGGGATATGGCGTAGCGATTGCGGGTGATACGGGCGGCGGCGTACGCGGCCGTTGGATTGACCTGGGATACCCCGATGATGCTTTTGAATCTTGGTCGGGGTATGTTGATGTGTATTATCTGACGCCGATTCCAGCTCCAGAAGATGTAAATTATTTGTTACCGGCTATTTTGCCGTGAAGCGTAATTATCATGCGTCATTGTGTCATGCGTCACACATCCTTTGACGCACGACACAATGACGCATTAAACAATCATGCACCCCAAAAAAATCCTCCAGCGACACGGTCTTGAACCCAAGAAAAGCCTGGGCCAGAATTTTTTGTTTGATGAAAATGTGCTGGCGCGGATTGTGGCGGCGGCGGATTTGACGGAACAAGATGCGGTGTTGGAGATTGGGCCGGGGTTGGGGGCTTTGACGCGGGTGTTGCTGGAAACGGCCGTTTCCGTCACGGCCGTCGAATTAGACAATCGGTTCATCCCCATTTTGCTGCGCCAATTACAGGATTATGACAACCTGAATCTCGTTCATGGCGATATTTTGCAGCAAAATCCGGCCGACTGGTTTGATGAACCGTATAAAGTCGTGGCTAACGTGCCTTACTACATCACCGGAGCCATTTTGCGCCATTTGCTGTCGGCTTCGGTTAAGCCTTCGATAATGGTGATGACAGTGCAAAAAGAGGTGGCCGAGCGGGTAACGGCCGTCCCCCCCCACATGAGCCTACTCGCCGTCAGCGTCCAATACTACGGCCAAGTGCAAATCGTAGACAGCATCAAGGCCGGCGCTTTTTGGCCGCGCCCCGATGTCGATTCGGCCGTCATTCGCATTGATTTAGGAACGAGAAATCAAATTAATGGGGACAACACAGATTTATTTTTCAAGGTTGTCCGGGCCGGGTTTAGCCAAAAGCGTAAGCAATTACAGAAAAACTTGCGCCAACTGGGATACAGCAGGGAATTGATGACGGAGGCGTTAGGACGGGCGGAGGTAAACGGCCGTCGCCGCGCCGAGACTCTGACTATAAACGAGTGGCGTCAGCTTGCCCAAGCCATCACATCATTAGCCAAAACCTGATTCATCCCACAAACTGGTCGTTGACTTCGCTAAAACGTTCCAGTATTCTACCTGCAGAAATTTGTAGTTCATTGGGAGTCTGAACAGCCTCCCGATTTATGCCAGAAGTACGCAAACGGCCGTTACCATTTCAGGACATATCCCATGAACAGCAACCAACTGCTTGCCAAAGGCATCCAGGCCCTAAAAAACGGCCAGCGCGAAGAAGCCCGCAAAACGCTGCTGCAAGTCATCGAACAAGACGAACGAAACGAACGCGCCTGGCTGTGGCTAAGCGGCGCGGTAGATACAGATGAAGACCGGCGCGTTTGCCTTGAGAACGTATTAACCCTGAACCCCCACAACGCAACCGCTCGCAAAGGATTAGCCAAGTTGGGGGCAACGGCCGTTGCCCCCAATCCAGTCGCGCCTGATGCGCCATTGTCAGACCCTTATCAACCCGAACCCGAAAAACCAGCCTGGGCTTATACAGCGCCGCCAGCAGTAACTACCGCAAAAAAATACAACGATGTCTGGTCAACAACAGAAGATATTTGCGCCTATTGCGCTCAGCCCGTCAGCCAGACAGATAAACGATGCCCTAAATGCAAACGCAACCTCACAACCAAAGTCCTACGCGATCCTGTTCCCAGCAAACATTATCGCATTTTGCTCACGCTCTTCATGGTTTATAACGGGTTTCAATATCTGGGGGCAATTGCCATTTTCCTTTCAACGCGCAGCTGGGCGACAACCATTTTCGTCCTTATTTTTGCCATACCTACAACGATATTTACCGCCGGCATCTATTTCCGTCAGGCATGGGCCTATTGGCTTTTGGTCGCAGCCCAGCTTTTACAAATAGGCTCCGCCATATTTAGCAGCGTAATATTACCGGCCCCTCCTCAACTTGAGATTCCGCCCCTTTTTCTTCTGATATGTCTCTCTCCCTTTCTGTTAATCCAGTTATTCATCTACTACACCATCTTCATGGCTGGCGCCGATTTCCGCAAAGTTAAAGTGCGACAAATCGCTTCGGTTAGCGATAAAATTAGGGACGCCGCCCAATATGACAGAATTGCCAAAAAAATGGCCCAAAAAGGTCTTTGGGCCTCGGCCGTTCTCAACTGGCAGCGCGCCGTCGGCCGAACCCCCGGCCATGCTGGCTATCACCTGCGACTCGCCAAAGCTTACAGCAAGCTTAGCTTCCACCAACGCGGCCTGGATTCATTAGCAATGGCTATGGAAAAAACACATTCGGACGACACCCGACAAAGCATTCAAAAAGAAATCATTCGGATTGAGGGACTGCTAAAAAACAAGGCGTAACCGCTAAATACCATCAAATACCTGAGCCGCTTACCAAATAACGCATCATTAATTTTAAGATAAAACGTAAGCGACGTTAAGCATAATGACCACAGTCGTGTATTGAAGTGCAGCCACGCAAAAATCATGTTTGCAATGCTATTTTTTGGGGGGAAATATGTTACAAAATGTTACCATTATCATCAAAACGTTTGAACGCTATGCCAGTCTGGACGCCTTGTTATCATCCATTTCCAGCTTGAATTTGCCCTGTCCCGTCATCGTTGCCGATGACAGCAAAAATAAATACGAGGCTGAAATTCAACGCCAACACGGGGACATTGTCGCCAAATATATCTCGCTCCCCTTCAATTCCGGCGTCGCCGCCGGGCGCAATGCGCTGCTGGAAAATGTGGAGACTGACTATTTTGTGCTTTGCGAAGACGATTTTATTTTCGACGGCCGTACCAACTTAGCTTTCATGCGCCAACAAATGCAATCCGACATAGATATTTTGGGCGGCATGTGCTTTAACCGGGAACTACTCATCGAAAACAAAGACCATGCGCTGTTAAAACATCTGGCAAAATTAAAAGTACGCACAGCCAGGCGAATTTTATTATGGTCCTTATATCAAAATCCATTTTTACGCCGCGCCTTGCCCGTATTTTCCAAAGAAACAGTTTGGGACTTTTACGGAAACTTTCGGATCGTTGACGATGTTTGTTACCTCAGCAAACTGGCTAACGCCGATTATGCGCCACCTTACACCAAATGCGATTTTGTGCCTAATTTCTTCATGGCCAAAACCCATTCACTGCGCGAAAATAATGCATACTGGGACAACGACATCAAGTATTACGGCGAACATTTGGACTTCTTTTTCCGCGTCAAACGCCGCGGCTTGAACGTTGCGATCACAAAAGAGGCCGGGGTAATACACCAGCGCATCCATAATCCCTATTACGATCCCGGGCGCGGCGACCGCCCTATGATGATGAAAAAGAACAATTTACGGCTTATTCGACAAGTCGCCGACCTTAACGCACTGACAACATAATTCTCAACGCCCGATTTTTGACAACATCAAGCCGCAAGGCTATAATCCTCTTTCGTTGTGTGGGTTGCCCAACCACTGCCCGCACACATATTTTACATCAGCGCCGGCATCTTGTTATGCCGGTTCTTTTTGGAGGTAACAGTGTACGCAATTGTAACAAGTGGTGGCCGGCAATACCGCGCCGAAGAAGGCCATGTCTTCTCCGTTGAGAAGCTGCCTTACGAAGTCGGTGAGCAAATCGAATTAGATAACGTGCTGCTCCTGGCCAACGATGACAGTGTAAAGGTCGGACAGCCGACTGTGGAAGGCGTTACAGTCAAGGCAACAGTCATTGACCAGTATCGCGGCAAGAAGATTTTTGTTTGGAAATATAAGTCTCGGAATCGGTATCGTCACCGGCAGGGACATAGACAATCTTATACGCGCCTGCGTATTGATGAAATCGTAACTGGTTAAGGAGAACAAGTCATGGCACATAAAAAAGGTGGCGGTTCAACAAAAAACGGCCGTGATAGTAACTCGCAACGCATGGGCGTGAAGCGTTACGGCGGCGAATACGTTATTCCTGGTAATATCATCATCCGGCAGCGGGGAACAAAAGTCCGGCCTGGCAACCATGTAGGACTGGGCAAAGATTACACCATCTACTCCCTGATTGAAGGACAAGTTCAGTTTGAAAACAAACACGGCCGTAAATACGTCAGTGTTTACCCCGTACAAAATTTAGAGGCATAACAGTCATGAAAGAAGGAATTCACCCCAAATGGTATCCCGATGCCAAAGTCATCGTTGAAGGCGAAGTCGTCATGACCGTTGGCTCGACCCAACCAGAACTCCGCGTAGAAATCTGGTCGGGAACCCACCCCTTCTACACTGGCACACAACGGCTGGTTGACACCGAAGGACAGGTTGACCGTTTCATGAAACGGCTGCAGCGGCGCGAACAATTGGCCGCCGCAAAAGAAAAGGAAGAAGAAAAAGCATCCCCCGTGGCTTTAAGCGTAGACGCGATGTCCCTGGGAACCCGCGCGACAAAAGCGCTGCTCGCCGCCGATGTAACCACCGTTGGCGATGTGATGGCCTTATTTGAAAAAGGCGACGACGCCCTGTTGGCGCTGGCCGGTATTGGTCAAAAAGCGCTCATAGACATCAAACGCTTTCTACGCGCCGAGGGCATGATCGAGTAATCTGCTTAGCAGCGTTCGTTAAAAAAGATAAAGAGGGCAGGTGCGGCAACGTATCTGCCCTCTCTTGTTTTCAATTCAACATACAACATTCAGCATTCGTCAATAACCCAGGAGGATTTATGGCCAAACATACACGAGGCAGTATCGAACTAATTTGCGGCAGCATGTTCAGCGGCAAAACCGAAGAACTCATTCGCCGGATGCGTCGCGCTGTCATCGCCAAGCAAAAAGTCCAGGTTTTCAAACCCGCCATCGACACCCGTTACCAAATCGAAAAAATCACCTCGCACAATGGGCTGCACTTTGAAGCCTTGCCCGTCAATGCTGCCAATGAAGTGTATGACAGTCTGGAAGCAGACACAACAGTCGTTGCTTTTGATGAAGTACAGTTCTTTGACCCAGATATCGTCGAAGTATGCGAGACATTAGCCGAACGCGGCAAGCGCGTGATTTGCGCCGGGTTGGACATGGATTTTCGCGGCGTCCCCTTTGGTTTAATGCCCGAATTGATGGCCCGCGCCGAAAATGTTCGCAAACTACACGCCATTTGCGTGGTATGCGGCGAAGAGGCCAGCCGAACCCAGCGCCTGATTGACGGCGAACCGGCCGCTTTTGACGATCCAGTGGTGCTGGTGGGCGCGGCTGAAGTGTATGAAGCGCGCTGTCGTCATTGTCATACGGTACAATCAATCCGAAATGGGAAGTGACGATAAAGACAGAGATAGAGATAGAACGATAAAAGACGGAGAGTGGGAATCATGCGCGATATTTATGCCGATATTGATTATGTTTTGATTGATGAGGATAAACTGCAAACCCGAATTCAGGAATTGGCCGATGAGATTGAGGCGGATTACCAGGACAAGGATGATTTGCTGCTGCTATGCGTACTAAAAGGTGGCTACATTGTCTTGTCCGATTTGAGCCGCAAGATGAAACGGCCGCATGAAGTAGACTTCATGGGCGTTTCCAGTTATGGTAAAGAGACAAAAACCAGCGGCGAAGTCCAAATTTTGATGGACTTGAAATCACCCATCGCCGGGCGGCATGTGCTTATTGTGGAAGATATTATTGACAGCGGCCACACGCTTAATTATCTGCGGCGCACGCTGCTGGCTCGGAATCCGGCTTCATTAGAGATTTGCACGCTGCTCAACAAACCATCGCGGCGCGAAGTGGATGTGCCGGTAAAATATCTGGGGTTTGATATTCCCGATGAATTTGTTTGCGGCTACGGGTTGGATTTCGACGAAATTTATCGCAATTTACCTTTCATCGCCGTAATGAAACCAACCGTATTCGCCCACTTAAAAAAATAAAAAGGGACACAGGGGTGCAAAGTGAAGCAACGAACAATTACTTGTCACTTGCCAACTTGCACACTTGCCAACATGATCAATGACTGACTTGACGGCGTATGCGGGACGATGGGTCGCCTTAGCCAGCGACCAGGTGGCCGGCGTGGGGTACACAGCCGATGAAGCGCTGCATCTGGCCCAACGCAACCGGCCCAAGGAGCGGTTTACGCTGCAATTTGTGGAACAACCTGGAGGCGAACCGTTGGCTTTGTCGCCGCTGTTGGAGCGGTTACGGCCGTTGCTCTCCCGACAAGACCGCCCCGTGTATCTAGTCGGCGGAGCCGTCCGCGACGCCCTGCTCGGTCGCATCAGCCATGACCTCGATTTCGTCGTCCCCAACCGCGCCATCAAACTTACCTTTCATGTCGCCAACAAACTGGGCGTTCCCGCCTACATACTCGACAAAGAGCGCGACACAGGCCGCGTCATGCTGGCCGACGAAGGAACGATGCTCGATTTCGCCCGTTTTCGCGGCGAATCGCTAGAAGCGGATTTACGCGACCGGGATTTTACAATCAACGCCATCGCTCTGCCCGCTGAAGCGGTCACGGCCGTAAGCTTGATTGACCCTTGCGACGGCGCAGCCGATTTACAAGCCAGGTTAATCCGCCAAACGCACGACCAGGCCATCGCCAACGACCCGGTACGCGCCTTGCGCGGCCTGCGGCTGGCCTACAGTTTAGACTTTACGCTGGCCGAGGAAACGGCCTTCGCCATCACCGCCGCCGCCCCCCTTTTACGAACCATTTCGGCGGAACGCGTGCGAGATGAGTTAGTAAAATTACTGGAAACGGCCGTTCCCCACCAAGCCATGCGGCAAATGAACCAGTTGGGCCTGATGCGCGTGGCGCTGCCCGAAATCGCCGACCTGGAAAACGTGGCCCAATCCGCTCCGCACCACGAACCAGTATTGGCCCACACCTTTTCCGTCCTGCGTTGGCTGGTAGAAATCGAAGCGCTTTTGACGGGCGCGGAACCAGACAAACCGGTATTAGCGGCTGCCGCCGACAAATTAAGCCCGTTCCAAACTCAGTTGAACGACCACTTGAACCGGCCTATAGACGGCGGGGTAGACGGCCGTATTCTCCTCCGATTAGCCGCCTTATTCCACGATGTCGGCAAAAAAGAGACGCAAACCATTGAGGAGAACGGCCGTATCCGCTTCTTAGGCCACGAAAAAGTCGGAGCCGAACGGGCCGGGTCGCGCCTGCGCCGTCTGACATTGAGCAATCAAGCCATCAAACACGTCAAACAAATCGTCGCCGGGCATATGCGGCCGTTGCACTTAGCCAACGAAGCCAAAGGCCCCAGCCGCCGCGCCATCTTCCGCTACTTTCGCGCTGCCGGCAGCGCCGGACTAGACATTGGTCTACTGTCTCTGGCCGATCACCTGGCAACTTACAACGGCCCCGGCCCAGACACCCAATGGACGCGGCTGCTAGACGTAGTATCCATTCTCTTCAGCCATTATTTTGAACGGCACACAGAAACAGTGGCTCCCCCGCCGCTGATTGACGGCCGTGATTTGATAAACGAACTACACATAACGCCAGGAATCGAAATCGGCCGCATCCTGCGTCTGGTACAAGAAGCGCAAGCCGCCGGAGAAATTATCGACCGCGCCCAGGCGCTCAATTTCGCCCGCCGCGTCAAAGCCTAATACCCGCCACGCGTTTTCACGCAATTGTCACCCCATCTATTATTAGCATCGCTTAATATAATACGTAAGGTTTGCCTGCTAATTTGGGTAATGGATAAACAGTTTCCAGTAACACCGCTCGTTCCACCACATACATTCGCCTGGTGTTACCCAACCATTTCCAACACAACACCCCTCACGCAGACGTCTAACCAAACAACGTCTGCACTCCCGTCACCCGGCGGCTTTGGCAAAGCCTAAGCCTGGCCGCTTATTCGGGGGAGCCTCGCAAAGCGCCGGGCATGACAATGCTGGACGCGCAGTACCTGTCCATCTTAGCGACAACTGAATTATTGGCAGCAGAGACCGGCAGACAAACTGCTCGTCTCCCGGTAGTTAATGGAAGGTAATCATGCAAAATCTTCGAAAACCAATCACAAATTTATCTCTGGAAAAGCATATTCTGGTAAGATGGGCGCGGCTGGCCTTGTTTTTAACGGCCGTCATCCTCCTCCTCTCCCTCGCCGCCCCCACCGCCGCCTTTAGCTTCGTCGTCAACACAACCGATGACTTTAACGACGAATCCTGCGACGTAGAGCACTGCTCCCTACGCGAAGCCATAATCGCCGCCAACAGCTCTGAAGGGTTGGACACCATCACCTTCAGCATCCCCGGAACCTTTTGGGCATCCATTCAACCAGAAACGCCCCTACCCGCCATCACCGATCCCATCGAAATCAACGGCTATCTTGGAACCACCTACGCCGAACTCAATGGCAGCGCTATGCAAACCGCCAGCAACGGTCTCGTGCTCGACAGCGGCGGCAACAGCATTATCGGCATCACCATCCGCGATTTTGACGGACACGGCATCCTAATTCCCGGCAATGACGGTAACTGGCTGGAAAACAACAGCATCTATTACAACAGCGGCGACGGCATACGCATTGCCGGCGGCAGCGGCCATACGCTCACCTGGAACGCCATCCTCGACAATGGCGGCCTGGGCATTAACCTCGGCGGCGACGGCGTCACCGCCAACGACCCCGGCGACGGCGACATCGGAGCCAACGACCTCATCAATTATCCCGTTGTCATCCGCACCACAATAGATGAATTCTATTTCGATACCACCGTCGAAGGTATTTATAACGGCCTACCCAATGCGGACTATACACTGGAATTTTTTTCCAATGCCCAATGCGATCCGTCTGGATTTGGCGAGGGCGATTATTTCCTCGGCTCGATCAACATCACCACCGATGACAATGGTAACGCCAGTTTTAATGAGATATTTTATGGTGGCGAAGGGGAATTCCAAGGCGAATTTGGCGGTGAATTCATCACGGCTACCGCCACCGACTCATTCGGCAACACCTCTGAATTCTCCCAATGCGGCGAATCAGGCCCTGGCAATGATTCTTGGCCGCGCGCGCTGGAACTCGACCTGATTCCCGATGAAATTTCGCCGGAAGTGATGACGGCCGTTCACAGCCAATTCATCGACAAACAAGACCAATCCCGCTGGTTCAAATTCCCGGTGCAGCCTAACAGCCAACTCGTCCTCACCCTCACCGATCTGCCCGAAAACTACGACATCACCGTCTACAAAGACGTTGCCGCCGCCTACAACGACCTGCTTAACCCCGCAGACAACAATGATTTACTTGAACTCAGCGCCGAATTCGCGCCGGACGCCTTCAGCCCCGACGCCTTCTCGCCCGACGCTTTCAGCCCCGACGCCTTCTCGCCCGACGCTTTCAGCCCCGACGCCTTCTCGCCCGACGCCTTCAGCCCCGACGCCTTCTCGCCGGACGCTTTCTCCAGCGCCCAGATGCGCAGCTTACTCGGAGTCTCCGCCTTCAACGGCACAGCCAGCGAAGGCATTCTCCTCAACACCTGGGAAAATGACGGATTCTTTTACGTCCGCGTGCGCGGCCGTAACGGCGTCTTCAGCGCCGAAGCCCCCTTCTATCTCGAAGTCACCATGACAACCGGCGTTTGCAATGGCGTCAGCGCCAATCTGCCCCAATCCACGCACACGCCAATCGCCGATAGTTACGACACCATTATCCTCGTCGATTCGACTCGAATGCCCGGCAGCCCCACCGAATTGGCAGACATGCAAACCAGCCTGAACACGCTGGCCGCCCGGCCTGATGTCAACGGCGTGGTCGTTAATGTGAACAGCGACGCCCGCGTCGCCGCCGCCAATGCCCAGGCCGACGCCTTCCCCACCTGCCCTTACGCCAAAAATCTCGTCGCCCACTCTGTCAAAGAGATTATAGACGGTTACCGTGAACTCAACCCGCTGCAATACATTGTCATCGTCGGCAACGACGATGTCATTCCCTTCTTCCGCCATCCCGACCAGGCCATGTTAGCCAATGAACGCAACTACACGCCGCCCGTGCGCGACAACACCGCGTCACAGGCCAGCCTCAAGCTGGGCTACGTCCTCAGCCAAGATCGGTACGGCGCCGGGCGAGAGATTTCCAGCCGCAGCGACAGCCTGCCCATCCCTGAACTGGCCGTTGGCCGCCTGGTTGAAACCCCGGCCGAAGTCATCGGCATGGTCAATGCTTATCTGGCAACCGCAAACGGCGTCATAGATACGCCAGATTCGGCTCTGGTCACCGGCTACGACTTCTTGGAAGACGCAGCCCTCGCCGTGACGGCCGAATTGGAAGCTGGATTAGGCGCCGTCGCCGACACCCTCATCGTTTCCCGTGATTTGTCGCCGCAAGACCCATTGGCCTGGACGGCCGACGACATGCGGAACGCCCTACTCACCGAGCGGCACGACATCGCTTTCCTGGCCGGCCATTTCAGCGCCGGCAGCGCCCTGGCCGCCGACTACACCACGCGCATGTTGGCCTCGGAGGTCGCCGCCTCGTCGGTGGACATGACCAATGCCATCATCTTCAGCGCCGGCTGCCACTCTGGTTACAACATTGTCACCGAGCATGGTATCCCCGGCATCAGCCCAGAGCCGGACTGGGCGCAGGCGTTTGCTCAAAAACAAGCCACGCTCATCGCCGGAACCGGCTACCAATATGGCGACACCGATTTCATCGAATACAGTGAGCGCATTTACCTGGAATTCAGTAACCAGCTTCGGTTAGGAACTGGCCCCGTCTCCATTGGCGATGCGTTTGTCGCCGCTAAACAAGTCTATCTGGCCGAAACGCCCCAACTACGTCCTTTGCACGAAAAGGCGTTTTTAGAAGCGACCATCTTTGGCTTGCCCATGCTGCGCGTGGACATGCCTGCCGGTCGCGGCACGGCGACTGCCGACGAATCTATCGTTCCCAACACAAGCGGCTTCAATGTCAATCCCGGCCTCACGCTGGGTTTGGAATTTGCCGATGTGCGCATTGACACAACAGTCATGACGGAAACCGTCGAATTGAAAGTCATTGGCGGCGAGGAAGGAGAAACGATAACTGCGACTTATCTCACTGGGGCGGACGGCGTGGTAACGAATCCGGCGGAACCAGTTTTGCCATTGGAACTGCCAAATGTCAGTGTGGAAGGTATGGTTTTGCGCGGCGTAGGCTTCCGCGGCGGCGCTTTTAGCGATACCAATGGCATCCTTCCGCTAACCGGCGCAGCCACAACGGAAGTGCGCGGCGTTCATCCCCCTTTCCTGGCCAGCTTCTTTTATCCGGCGCAGTTCTGGCGCGTCAATTATTATGATGCGTTAGCCAATGAAGAAGGCTTGACGCGACTGGCTCTCACGCCGGCCCAATATCGTTCAAGCGGCCCAGCCTCCATCACAGGAACAATGCGTCAGTTCAGCCGCGTGGATTTCCGCTTGTATTACAGCGATTACACGGAAGAATCGGCCGTTTCCGGCAACAAACCGGCTCTGGCCGCGCCGCCCGCCATCTCAGATGTTACGGCCGTTGCCGACAATGGCAATCTCATCATTTCAGCCCGCGTCGTCGGCGACCCGTCAGCGGGCATTCAGGAAGTTTGGGTCACTTACACAGCGCCCAACGGCCCATTTGCCGGACAGTGGCAGTCGCTGGATTTGACCCAGAACACCGACACAACCCGTTGGAGCGGCGTTCTGCCGCTAAACGGCACGCCGCCGGAAGATGTTCAGTTCATCATCCAAGCAGTGAACGGCGTAGGTGTGGTTGGCAGCCTGACTAATTTGGGCGCCGGCTTTACCTCGGTTCCTGAAACCTTTGTTGACCCGGAATTGACGACTTTATCGTTGCTCACGCCGCCAACATCGGGCGATTATGGTTCCTCGGCTACGGTGAGCGCGCAGTTGATGGGCGACGCTGGGCCATTGGCCGACCAGTTTGTGACGTTTGGCATTGGCGGACAGCAGCGGGCGGCAGTAACGGACAATAACGGCGTAGCCACAGCGACGCTGGCTTTGCTGGGCCTGCCCGGCGATACGGAGATTAAGGCGAATTTCGGCGGCACGGCCGTTTACCTCCCCTCCTCCGACACCGCGCCCTTCACCATCAACCAGCAGGCAGCCGTTCTGACGATTGACCCCGCCGACCAGACTGTGTTTGACGGCCAAACGGCCGTTTACACAACCACACTAGCTGATGCCGAAGGACGGCCGTTAGGCCAAAAAACCGTCGTCTTCATCATCACCGACGGCGCTGGCGACACTCAGGCCGTGGCCGACATCACCGACTATGCCGGTCGCGTCTTCCTCAACCTGACCTTGCCCCCCGAAACTTACACGATTGACGCCTACTTCGGCGGCGTCATCCCGCTGCCCGAAGGCGACATCAACCTGGACGATGACCGCTACCTGGCTGCAACCGCCGCAGCGACGTTAACCGTCCTGGCCGAGGGCAATAACAATGACATCTTGTATCTCAGTTCCAACTCACGCGGCTTTGTTGACAACCAGTTTTACGCTGACGAAGACATCCTGGCCTACGACATGACCAACCAAACCTGGTCGCTGCACTTCGACGGCTCCGACGTTGGCTTGCGGCCCACCGATTTGGACGCGATGCACATCATGGAAGACGACAGTATTTTGATGAGCTTCAACTTCCCCACCATACTGCCCGGCCTCGGCCCGGTGGACGATTCGGACATCGTGCGCTTCATTCCCACTTCGCTGGGCGATGAGACGGCCGGAACCTGGGAATGGTTCTTCGATGGTTCGGATGTGGGGCTGAGTCGGGGCGGCGAGGATGTGGATGCGATTGGGTTTACGCCAGACGGCCGTCTCGTCGTCAGTTCATTAGCGACCATGCATGTCCCCCAAACCGGCGGCGGTACCCTTCAGGCTGGCGATGAGCAGCTAATCGTCCTCAACAACGCCAGCTTTGGCCAGAATACCAGCGGCGATTGGGAGATGTATTTCGACGGCCGCGACGTCGGAATGCGGCCAGAAGATGTTTGGGGGAACTGGATTGACCCGCTGAACGGAGACATCTACCTGTCGTTGCAAAATAAGTTCGACTTAGACGGCGTCAGTGGCAATGAACTAGACATCTTCATCTGCCATCCCCTATCGCTGGGCGATGACAGCGACTGCGCCTTTGGCCCAGGGCTGTTCTTCGACGGCGCCGCCGCCGGCTTCGACGGCGATAGAATTGACGCTTTCGCCATCCGGCGATAGGATAGCGTCATCTAACAGATAAATAGCTCTGCAAAATCATAAGTACCGATGTGGGGCGGGTCAGGTAATATGACCCGCCCCGTTTTATTTTCACCCTTTTTATACGCCGTCTTGTTGCCCAGTTAACGAATAACTTCTCCCCCATATCGTATGATGGAGTTAGCCAGCAGCAAGAGAGGTAGTAAGATGGAAAGACCAAGCGCTTATATTCCAATGGATCGGCGACAGGCGATTGTCCTCAGCAAGGGGCTGCCTGACCAAACGCAAGGCGCAGCCTTATTCGCCGACATCTCCGGTTTTACGCCGCTGACAGAAAGTTTGCTTCAAGAACTTGGCCCGCAGCGCGGCGCCGAAGAGTTAACGCGGCATCTAAACGCCGTGTACGACGCGCTGATCACGGAACTGCATCGCTTTCAAGGCAGCGTCATCAGCTTTAGCGGCGACGCGATTACCTGTTGGTTCGACGGCGACGACGGGCTGCGCGCAACGACCTGCGCCCTGGCCATGCAGCAAGTGATGGAACAGTTTACGGCCGTTTCCACCCCGTCCGGCAGTAAAGTTGAGCTAGCCATGAAAACGGCCGTTGCCGCCGGCCCGGCCCGGCGCTTCCTCATCGGCAACCCCGACATCCAACACATCGATGTATTGGCCGGGGCTACCCTGGAACATCTGGCCGCGGCCGAACATCAGGCCCAAAAAGGGGAAGTTATTCTCGATCCGGCCGCTATCGCCAATCTCGGCGACAAAGCGACAGTTGTCGATTGGCGCGGGCGATGCGGCGTTGTCGGCAGCCTGACCCATCCGGCCCAGCCATCTCCCTGGAAAGTTTTTCCACAGGGAACCTTCTCTCAAATCCTCAGCCGCCCCTGGCTGCTGCCGGCCATTTATGACCGGCTGCACAGCGGGCGCGGCGCTTTTTTGGCCGAACTACGGCCTGCCGTCGCCCTTTTCCTGCGCTTCAGCGGCATCGAATACGACACCGACTCCGAATCGGGGGCCAAACTAGACCAATTCACACGCGGTGTGCAAGAAATTCTGGCCCGCTACGAAAGCAATCTGCTGCAACTGACCATCGGCGATAAAGGCAGCTCTTTTTACGCCGCCTTTGGCGCCCCGCTGGCCCATGAAGACGACGCCATTCGCGCCGTTTCGGCGGCGTTGGAACTGCGTCAATTTACCGATGCGTTGGATTTCATTCACAATATTCAAATTGGCATCAGTCAGGGGCGACTGCGTACCGGGGCGTATGGCGGAACCATGCGCCGCACCTACGGCGTGTTGGGCGACGAGGTGAATCTGGCGGCGCGTCTGATGCAGGCCGCGTCGCCAAACGAGATTATGGTCAGCGCGACGGTGCAGCGCAGCGCAGTCAATGCCTTTATTTGGCAGGAACATCCCCCCCTCACGGTTAAGGGGAAGGCGGAACCGGTGGCTGTGTTTAGCGTGAACGGCCGTCAAAAACAACAAACCATCCGCCTGCAAGAGCCGCAATACCGCCTGCCGATGGTCGGCCGTGCAGACGAATTAGCCGTCCTGGAAGAAAAATTAGACCTGGTATTGCAAGGGCGCGGCCAAATTATCGCCATCTCTGGCGAAGCGGGCGTGGGTAAATCGCGCCTGGTTTCCGAAATCATCAACCGGGCTGCCGAACGAGGGCTTGTCGGTTTTGGCGGCGAATGTCAATCATACGGAACCCAATCCAGCTATTTGGTCTGGCAAAGAATTTGGCAAGGCTTTTTTGGATTGGACATGACCCAATCGCTGGACAAACAAATCGAAACGGTTGCCGCCCAGTTGGAGCAAATCAATCCGGCTTTGACGCCGCGCCTGCCTTTGCTGGGAGCCGTCCTCAATTTACCCATCCCCGATAATGATTTGACCGAATCGTTTGACGCCAAACTGCGCAAGGATTCGTTGGAATCACTGTTGGTGGATTGTTTGCGCGCCCGCGCCGCCGATTCGCCCTTGCTGTTTGTACTGGATGATTGTCATTGGCTCGACCCGCTTTCGGTAGAATTGATTGAAATCTTGGGCCGAGCAATCGCTGACCGCCCCGTCTTGTTGATTATGGCGGCACGGCCCAGCTCCATCGTCCAATCCATGCCGCTCCTAAAACAACCACATGCTTCCGAAATCCGGCTAACCGAATTTACGCCGCAAGAAGCGGAACGGCTAATCAGCCTAAAATTGAACCGCGCTTTTGGCGAACAAGAAGCGCTGCCATTTGATCTGGTCGAACGCATCACCGAATTAGCTGAAGGCAATCCATTCTACATTGAAGAACTGCTCAACTATTTGCAGGATCGCGGCATTGATCCGCATAATGCCGACGCGCTTAAACAGCTCGAACTGCCGACCAGTTTACACACCTTGATCCTCAGTCGTATTGACCAATTGACCGAAAGTCAAAAGAGCGCCATCAAGGTCGCCAGCGTTATTGGCCGTTTATTCCAGGCGACGATGTTGTGCGGCGTTTACCCGCAGCTTGGCGACGAAAGCCAAATTAAGGACGACCTCGATATTCTGAGTCAATTGGATTTGACGCCGTTAGACACGCCGGAGCCGGAGTTGGCTTATTTGTTCAAAAACATCGTCACCCAAGAAGTGGCTTATGAAAGCCTGCCTTATGCAACGCGGGCTATGCTGCATAACCTCATCGGCGAATACATTGAGCGCACCTATGACGATACGCTGGAACAATATGTGAATTTGCTGGCTCACCATTACGAGCGCAGCGAGAACGAGGAGAAAAAGCGTGAATATCTGCTGAAGGCGGGCGAAGCGGCGCAGGCTAATTATGCCAATAATGCGGCGATGGGTTTTTATGAACGCGCTCTGCCACTGTTAGGCCCCCGCGAGCAAATTCAAATTACGCTCAAGCTGGGGCAGGTTTTGGAACTGGTAGGCCGTTGGGATGAGGCGTTTGGGCGGTATGAGGCGGGGTTGGCAACGGCCGTTTCCCTCAACGACCGTCAAGCCCAGGCCCAATGCCAAACCATCATCGGCGAACTGTGCCGCAAACAAGGCCAATTCGATGAGGCTCTGGCCTGGCTGCAAAACGCCCAGGAAGGCTTCGAGAGCCTGGGCGACATCGCCGGCGTAGGGCAAGCCCTCCATTACGCTGGTTCATTAGCCGCCCAACAAGGGGATTTCACTGCCGCCCGCGAACGGTATGAAAAGAGCCTGGCCATCCGGCGGCAAGTGGACGATAAGCCGCAGACGGCCAGCTTGTTGAGTAATCTAGCCATCGTCGCCCGCTATCAGGGCAACTACGCCGCCGCCCGCTTCCTCAACGAGGAAAGTCTGGAAATTCGCCGTGATTTAGGCGACCGGCGGGCGATTGCCGTCTCGCTCAACAATTTGGGCAATGTAGCCCTCGATCAGGCCAATTTTGACGAGGCCCGCGCCTGGTTGGAAGAGGCGGTCGCCTTGCAGCGCGAGGTGGGCGACAAATCCTACATCGCCAATTCGCTCAACAATTTGGGCAATGTCGTACGCTCACAGGGGGATTATGATACGGCCTGCCAACTTTACCTGGAAAGCCTGGAAATCAGCTATGAATTGGGCGACAAATGGGCGTTGGCCTATTTGCTGGAGGATATGGGGGCGATGGCGGCGGCGCGGGAACGGCCGGAACGCAGCCTGCGCTTAATTGGGGCTGCCACTGCCTTGCGCGAAGATATTGGCTCGCCGCTTTCGGCCGTGGAAGAAACGAAGTTGGAACAAATGCTTGGCCCGGCCCGCGCCGCGCTGGACGATGCCGCGCAAACGCGCATTATGGCCGAGGGCCGGGCTGTGCCGCTGGCAGAAATTGTCACTTTTGCATTGGCGACTGAGTAGAAATTAAATGATGAACGGCCGTGGAACTCAAAACTCAAAATATGCAAAACCAGTTGGACCAACGTCAAAATAAAGTCGCCAAATGGAGCGCGAGTCTGAGGACTGTTAAGCAAATACCTTTGACCAGCCCTCGCCCGCCGAAGAAACCGACGTTAGGGCCGGACGAAACCAACTGCAACATCCAAAAAGAATTCAAAAGTCAATATTAGCAAAGCCAGGTAAACTACAAAAGTATTATAACTATTCAAGTGTTATTAAGAACACAGAGAGGCACAGCGTATACACAGCGTTTCGCGGAAAGAATGGAGAAGAAACCATCTTTTTTACCATATTATTCTCCCCAATCTCGCTGTGAATCTCTGCGCTTCCTCTGTGAAGCTCTGTGTAACTTTTCGACCTGTACAGTTTCAAAGTATTTTGATACAAATGCGCTAATTCTTTGTGGTTTACGCAGGGAAAACGAAAGAACCACTGTTTCCCTCATTCAAACAACTTTCCCGTTTTCACCTAAATGCGCGATCGTTAAGACGCCTTTCATCCAGCCTTAGGAGATTCGCACACCATGTCCTTAATCCAATCAGAACAGTTTACAAATGCCCTGGTAGAACTACTTGATGAAACATTTGACAACGTCCATGGCCATTATCTGGACAAAAACACCTCGCTTTTTGAAACACTTGCCGCTATTACGGCCAAAGAAGCGTCAATTCCAATTGGAAGTACGTGCGCCACCCTGGCCGCTCAAGTCAAACATATCGCTTTCTATCTGGATGTAATTGATAAATCAGTGCGCGATCCCAATTTCCCGCGGGCGGATTGGGGCGAAATTTGGCGCACGGTAAGCAGCGTTTCGCCCGATGAATGGCAAGCGATTCAGGATGAATTACGCGCCAACTATAACCGCATCCTCAAATTAATTGAAGAAGCGCCAGCCTGGCCTAGCAAAAATGAAATTGGCGGCGCTATTTCCGTTATCGCCCACACTGCCTATCATCTCGGCGAAATTCGACAGGCTCTTTGCTTCATTAAATCATAATGCAGGAATTATGTAATTTTCCAGGCGCCCAAACCGCCAGAGGAACTGACAAAGGGTGCATTTCAAATGAGTTGAGAAAAGTGCGTGTTTCGGGAATTGGAATTCCGTTAGTGTCTTTAGTTTTTCGCCACCTCCTTGTAGATGAT
>JANTGY010000036.1 GCA_024762695.1 Anaerolineae bacterium | reverse complement strand
CGTAGTCGCGCTGTTCAGCGACGGAGTACCGTTGGATGACGCCACTCCGAAGACTACGTGGCTAACTACGAGCAGCTAATAATATCTCCTCGTATAAATAACATGCTTTATAAATAACATGCTTGTAGTAAGGTGCGCAGTCGGCGGAGTACCGTCTCTCAAACGCCACTCCGAAGACTTCGTGGCTAACTACGAACAGGCAGATAATATCCCCTTATTTAACATTTCAGCCCCACAACAGCGTTGCCGAAATATTCCCTACAACGGTTTTTCACCAGCTTCAAGCAATTTCATATCAGAATCAACCATCATCTTTACTAATTCCGGGAAAGTGACGGTTGGTTCCCAACCCAAGTCGCGGCCCGCTTTTGATGGATCGCCAACCAGCAAATCCACTTCAGCCGGACGCATGAAACGCGGGTCTTGTACCACATAATCATGCCAATCCAGGTCTACGCAGCCAAACGCTTCTGTGAGAAATTCTTCAACTGAATAGGTTTCGCCAGTGGCGATGACAAAATCATCCGGTTTGTCTTGCTGCAGCATCAGCCACATCGCCTTGACATAATCCCCCGCAAAGCCCCAATCGCGCCGTGAATCCAGGTTGCCTAATCGCAGTTCTTTGGTCAGACCCAGCTTGATTTTGGCAACATGGTGGGTGATCTTGCGCGTGACAAACTCCATCCCCCGTCGCGGCGACTCATGATTGAACAAAATGCCAGAAGTGGCGTGTAAATCGTAACTTTCGCGGTAGTTGATGGTAATCCAATGGCCGTAAACTTTGGCTACGCCATAAGGACTGCGCGGATAAAAAGGCGTCGTCTCCTTCTGCGGCGTTTCTACCACTTTGCCAAACATTTCGCTGGAGCTGGCCTGGTAAAAGCGAATTTTGGGATCAATTGTCCGAATGGCGTCCAGTATTCTGGTAACGCCTAAACCAGTCACTTCGCCGGTAAAAACAGGTTGGTTCCATGAAGTTTGGACGAATGATTGGGCGGCCAGATTGTAAATTTCATCGGGGCGATACTCCTCCAAAATGCGAATCATGGATACTTGATCCAACAAATCGCCGGGAACCAGTTCGATTTGGTCTTGAATATGGGCGATGCGATGAAAGTTAATCGTGCTGGTGCGGCGCACCATGCCGATAACATCATAACCCTGAGACAATAAAAATTCGGCCAAATAGGAACCATCTTGACCTGTTACGCCGGTAATTAGCGCTTTTGGCATAGCTTTTCCTTCCTTAATCTCGTGATTTCCTCGCCTGTGGCAAGGCTTGTATTCTGTCCTTTGTTTTGCGACAAACTGCTCAAAAGATTATAGCCCAGGGGTTATGATGCGTAAAATCAGAATGGCATAATGAAAGGCAATCGTATGCTTAACGACGCCTCGTAGTGGGATTCGTGAACCAGGACTTTTCCAAACTCATAATAAATTTATCAGTTTGGGCAATGCTGCGCGTCAAACTTATATTTTTATTACCCGCACGAGGGCGCTTCGCGCCCCGTGCGGGTGTGGGCAAAGGGGTTTTTCAATTTTTGGGATCGTTGACCCCAAAAATTGAAAAACCCCACTCCCCTTGGCGTCGCCAGGCGTGCAGCGCCGAGGCGCCGCCCCTAAAGATTGGTCATTAGGATTTGAAGCGTACAAGTTTTTTTATGAGTTTGGAAAGACCCTGATTCGTGAACTTGATGGCGAGGATTACCCTGCTTGTTGTGATAAACTTATGATTATGCGAATTCTAATCACAGGAGCGACTGGATTTATTGGCCGGTCGCTGGTTCCTCATCTCATTATGCAACCTGATTTGCAGGTTGTCATTTTGCGTTTGGAATCGGAAAGCGGACGGCCGTTCCCCACTCCTCTGGATACCTTACGCGGCCGATTCGACACGGTTTACGCTGATTTACGCAATTTTCGCTTAACTGTACGCGCCGTCCACGAGGCGGCTCCTAATGCCGTGATTCATTTGGCCGCTGTTGGAGCAACTGACCCCTTTTTGCCAGTGAATACGGCCGTTCGCCACAATGTCACCGGAACCCTAAACCTGATTCGAGCTTGCTTCGAGAAAACCGATGGCATCCGACAACTCATCATCGCCCGCACCCCCGGCGAGCGCAGTGCGATGAACCCCTACGCCGCCAGCAAGGCCGCCGCCTGGAACTTTTGTCAGATGTACGGCCGTACCCAAAACTGGCCCATTCAAGGCGCCATGATCTTTCAGGCTTACGGCCCCAACCAACCCGCTAATACACTCATTCCTTCGGCAATCGCCGCCGCTGTTGCTGGACGAGATTTTCCTATGACCGCCGGAACGCAAAAACGAGACTGGATTTATATCGATGACGTAGCCGCCGGTTTTGCCGCCATTCTTGGCAAGACATTCCCCCCCGCAGTCACTATCGAATTAGGAACAGGTCGGCTAACCAGCATCGCTGCTACGGTTCGTGAAA
Organism: Anaerolineae bacterium; assembly: GCA_024762695.1. Classification (GTDB taxonomy): domain Bacteria; phylum Chloroflexota; class Anaerolineae; order Promineifilales; family Promineifilaceae; genus JACKCC01. The sequence continues at coordinate 16,055 of JANTGY010000036.1, read as the reverse complement.
TTTACAATCTTGCCAATCAAGGCGGTCAACCTAAAATCGGCGTTATTCCCAGTCGTCCCGGTGAGGAAGCCGAGCAAGTTGCCGATATTGTGCGGACGAAAGAGATGGTGGGGTGGGAAACGGCCGTAACCCTCTCTTCCGGCCTCGCCCGAATCTTATCCAATCATCCCCTTAAAAACCCCTAATCGCCACAAATTTTCCCCTATTTCGTACCTGATTTGTAAATTTGTGTTGTTTCCCCCAATTGCCGTGCTATAATCCAAATGGGTTTGTTGCCGATGTAATTCTTGGAGATTAAATGGCAAAAAAGCTAAATCAATCAACCAAATCCATTTTCCCCTTTGTGTATCTACAACATACCCAATATGACAATCTGCCTCTAGGCAGAATCCTGTGCAAGTCCCTATTTATTACCTTTTTGGAGGAGATACAATGAAAAAAGCTTGGCTTGTAGTGGCAATACTTATTCTGGCAACTGTCCTCGTGGCCTGTCAGCCACAGACAGTCGAAGTGACACGCGTCGTCACCGAAACACAAACCGAAACGGTCGAAGTGCCCGTTGAGGTCGAGGTCGAAGTACCCGTTGAAGTAACCCGCGTCGTCACCGAGGTTCAAACTGAAACAGTCGTTGAAGAAATGGCGGCGCTCGGCTCAGAAGAGCGGCCAATCAAAGTCCTCTTCGTCCCGTCTGTGGATGTAGATGCCATCATCGCTGGCGGCGATGTATTGGCTACCGCTCTGGAAGACGCGACTGGCATGAAATACGAAGTCAGCGTGCCCACCAGCTATGCAGCCACCATCGAAGAAATGTGCGCCTCGCCCGACGACACCATTGGCTTCATTCCAGCTCAAGGTTACGTCTTGGCTAACAACCGCTGCGGCGTCACCGTCGGCGGCGCGGCCGTCCGCTTTGGTCTTTCCTGGTACGCGGCTCAGTTCGTCGTACCCTCAGATAGCGATGCAACATCTGTCGAAGATTTAGCTGGGAAAACCTGGTGCATTCCCGACTTTGGTTCAACCTCCGGTTACCTGTATCCCAGCGCGTTATTTGCTGAATTGGGTATCGAACCCGGTGAAATCGTTGAGGCTGGCGGTCACAGCAACGCCATGCTAGCCGTTTACAATGGCGACTGCGACTTCGCTACTGCCTATTTCAGTCCGCCGCTGCTGCCCAATTACGCACGCAGTTGGACCTACGGCGTTGACGATCCTGAAATCTGGCGCGAAGCCGGCGTTAGCCCGGTACGTAATGAAGCTGGCCGCACCTTTGTGGGCGGCGACCCCGCCGATGGCGGTTATCGAGTCTTGGATGCTCGTTCATCCGTCTCCGACACCGCTCCGGACATCTTTGATAAAACCCGCATTTTGGCGCTCACAGATCAAATTCCCAACGACACTGTTTCCTTTGGTCCCGAATTCCCATTGAACACGGCTAATAACATTGTTGCCGCCCTCATTGACTTTACGGCTTCGGAGGAATGCGCTCAATCCATCTGCTCTGAAGAATTCTACAACTGGACAGGATTGGAAGCTGTCACCGACGGCTTCTACGATCCAGTTCGTTCGGCAATGGATTTCCTCGGCATCACCGAAGAAGATATTCTCGGCGAGTAAGTCAAATCGTTTGATTTAATGAAGCCGGGCGAACGAGTATGTTCGTCCGGCTTCTTCTTTTAGGTAAACCACAAAAAGTATTTTGATAAAAAATGCGCTGATCCTTTGTGGTTTACTCAGGGAAAACGGGAGAATCATTGTTTTCCTAATTCAAATTACTTTCCTGTTTTCACCTATAACCATCAATTATTGATGATTAAAGATTGGTTGCGCTTGTGTTAAAAATAAAAAACCTCACAAAAGTTTATGATGATGGCACTGTAGCTTTGAAAGACGTCAGTTTTGAAGTGCCGGATGGCGAGTTTGTCGCCGTTATTGGGCTGAGTGGATCGGGCAAAAGCACATTGCTTCGCTGCATCAATCGACTAATCGAGCCGACATCGGGCGAGATTTGGTGGAATGATGTCCAACTTTCCCATATTTCCGGTGAAGAGCTGCGCCGCGCCCGACGTCAAATTGGCATGATTTTCCAGCATTTCAATTTGGTAGATCGCTCGACGGTGCTGACGAATGTTCTCAGCGGCCGTTTAGGCTATGTCAATCCGTTAGCCAGTATTTTGGGCCGCTTCCCGGAAGAGGACATGCAACGCGCCCGCGCCAGCCTGGCACGGGTGGGTATTCCTGACAAAGCTGATAATCGCGCCGATGAGTTGAGCGGCGGTCAGCGGCAGCGGGTGGGTATTGCCCGCGCCTTGATGCAAGAACCGGAGATGATTCTGGCTGACGAACCAGTAGCCAGCCTAGACCCGGCATTGGCGCACAGTATTATGCGTCATTTGCAACAAATCAATCAGGAAGACAATATCACTGTGCTGTGCAGTCTTCATTTTCTGGATTTGGTACAGCAGTACAGCACGCGAGCTATTGCCCTGAATGAGGGTAAGCTGGTGTTTGACGGCGCCCCCCATGAAATTGATGATGCAAAGTTTATTGAAATTTACGGCCGTGAAGCAGAGCGGATCGGGTAAATGTAATTCGTAAATCGTAATTGGTAATTACGCGTTACGAATTACTAATTACCAGTCACGCCAAATGGGTATCCCCTATGAGTGATAAGAAGAAAAACGGCCGTCCCCGACATTGGTGGAAAACGGCCGTCATCATTTTCGTCATCTTTCTGCTCTATGCTTACGGACTTCAGGTCACCAAAGTAAACCTAGAGGAACCGCTAGAGCCAAAGCGGCAAGAAAATCTGGTCAGTTTGATTCGCAGTCTAGCCCGACCTCATTTATTTGATTACGAGACTGAAACGCGCAGCACGGCCGTTTCCATCCACATGCCTTGTCCCGAAGACATTAAAGCCTCGCAAGTTTCCATTGAAGGGCGCTCGGCTCTGATGGTTCCCAACTGCGCCACGACCACCCAAGATCGCATCAGTATCACCGGCGACGGATTCCTGCCTAATGCTGACGGACTGATTGGCTGGCGCCCGCCTGGAGCTGACTCTACCCGGCGCATTGGCGAATTCAAAGTCGGGCCGGACGGCCACCTTGAAATAACATTCACAATGCCGGACATTCGGGCAACAGCAGAACCGCAAAAGTTGGAACTGGTGGAAATTGTCAATCGGCGCATTATTGGTCTGAGCGATACGACGATGGAAGCGCTGGATAAAATCGTCGAAACGGTTTTGATGGCGTTAATGGCCTCAACTATCGGCACGCTCATCTCCATTCCGCTTTCCTTCATTGCCGCCCGCAATTTAATGCAAAATGTTAAAGCGCCTATTTCGGGCATCATGTCTGGCGTTATTCTGGCGCCCATCATTGGCGGCCTCGGTTGGTGGCTGGCTAGCGGAATTGTCGGTCCTGTGCTCAGCGAGAACAGTACAGCGCTGGCTTCTCTACAAGCTGGGTTAAGTCCGCTCGGCTTTGTGGGCAATTTTATTTTCGTCATTATTGAGTTAATCATTTTAACGCTGCCGCTGGTGTTCGGCTTGATTGGCGCGTTTACTGCGCTATCGGTGGGCGGCCGCTTCGGTCAACGAATGACGATGAATCTGGCAGACGCCCCGAACCGCGCTCTGAATATTGTGACGACGGTATTGGGTACGGCCGTACTTTTCATCATCCTCGCTTACAGCCTAACCTGGATTAACCTGCTAGGCATCCGTGAGTTTATGCCCGAAACAACCCAAGCGCAGCTTTCCATGTTTACCGTTCCCGGACTAGCCCTGGGCATAATTGCCGGATTGCTGACCTTGCGCAGACCAGCGCGACATCATTACCCCATCGGCCTGCTCATTTACAACATCACCCGCAACACCTTTAATGCCCTCCGTTCGATTGAGCCGCTCATGATGGGCTTTGTCTTCGTCGTCTGGGTAGGTCTGGGGCCATTCGCTGGAATTTTGGCCCTAACCTTGCATTCCGTCGCTGATTTAGGCAAATTATTCTCCGAAGAAGTAGAAAATATCGACGAAGGCCCAGTTGAAGCCGTGACAGCCACCGGCGCCAACCAGGTTCAGAGCATCGTTTACGCTGTGGTTCCCCAAATCACACCCCACTACATCGCCTATATTTTCTATCGTTGGGACATCAATGTTCGTATGTCTACCATCATCGGCTTCGTCGGCGGCGGCGGCATCGGCTTTGTTCTAAACCGCACCATCAACCTCACGGCTTATTCGCAAGCCAGCGTCATGGTCATTGCCATCGCCGTCATTGTCACAGTTTTGGACAATATCAGCTCCCAAATTCGCAGCCGGATTATTTAAAGAATGGAGAGCAGCGAGGAACGGATGGGATCCTGTCCCAAGTCGCTAATCTCCCATAAAAAACTATGAAAGTAGAAGCACAAAAAACACCAGCCCGACATGCCGCGCAAACATTCCTGGCTTTTGTCATCATCTTTCTGGTCTACGCTTTCGCCGTCCAGGTAACAGAAGTCAATCTGGATAAATTGCGTTCGGAAAACCGACAGACTCAGCTTATTGGCGTCTTGCGCTTTCTGGCCGACCCCGACATCACCAATCCCGACCTGATTGATCCATTGTTTGTAACCGAATCGGACTCGTTCAGTTTGACGGAAACAACGGTTAACACAATCAATCTAATCATCGAAACGATTTTCATGGCCTTGCTGGCAACGACGATCGGCACGGTTTTAGCCATCCCCGCCTCCTTCCTGGCAGCGCGCAATTTAATGGCCGAGGTAACCGCTCCTCTAGCGAGTTTTATGCTGGCGCTAACGCTGCTGCCCATCGGTGGCGGGTTGGGGCTGCTTGGCGCCCGGCAAATGGTGGGATTGGCGGCTAATTTTGGCGAACAAACCGGATTAGCATTCATCATCCTCGTCATAACGCTGTCCGTCATCTGGCTGCTTCTCCGTTATGGCCCTTCCGTAATCAATGAGGATGAGTCGTCAGCCGAGATAATGGCGCTAGGTATTGGGCGTATTGTGCTGGTTATCCTATCAGGCTTGTTTGCGCTGGCTTTATTGGCGGCTTTGGGCAAACAAACGGGCGAATGGCTGACGATACGATTAAACGAAGCGGCTGTTCCCCTGGGTATTTTTTCGCTTAATTTTAGTTTCCTGGGCAATTTCGTGGAAGTCGTTTCGGACCTGATCAGCCTGACATTACCGGCTGTGACTGCCTTTTTGGTAGCATTTGTGGCGATGACAATGGGCAGCCGTTATGGGCAAGAAGCCGTTTTGCGGATGAAGGGGGCTCCGGCCCGCCTGTTGACGGCCGTTCTCACTTTCCTGGGTTCATTTGTTGTTGTTTACGGGATCGGCGCCGTTCTTAACTGGCTCTATCAATTCGATAACCCGGCCAACTGGACAATCTGGCCGGCTATTATTTTAGGGGGGCTAGCAGCGGCAGGAACGCTATTTTTGGCTCCCAAACGGCCGTTTGCCATCGGCTCCGTCATCTACGCCATTTCGCGGAGCATCTTCAACATCCTGCGCTCCATTGAGCCGCTCATCATGGCTATCGTCTTCGTGGTTTGGGTTGGGCTGGGACCATTTGCCGGCGTCATGGCATTAACACTGCACACCATCGCCGCTTTGGGTAAACTGTTCTCCGAACAAATAGAAGGCATCAGCGAAGGGCCAATTGAAGCGATTACATCCACTGGCGCCAATCGATTACAAATGGTTGTTTTTGGCGTTATCCCCCAAATCATCCCCCCTTACATCGCCTACACCCTCTACCGTTGGGACATCAACGTGCGCATGTCCACTATCATCGGCTTTGTCGGCGGCGGCGGGATTGGCTTCCTTTTGAGTCAGAGCATCCGCTTGCTGCGCTACCGCGACGCCAGCGTCATGATGCTGGCTATCGCCATCGTCGTGACTGCGTTGGATTACATCAGCGCCCGCGTGCGAACCCGGATTATTTAGTTCAAGAAACAGCGTCCAGAAAGGCGCGATACCAATCCATCGTTTCCTGCAAGCCAGCTTCTAACGTATATTGCGGTCGCCAGCCCAATACCTTCCGGATTTTTGCCGATGAAAGGTATTGATCCTGGATTTCGTGCTTAACCTCATCCAAAATGATAGGTTCCAAATCGGGATAATTCGATATGGCAATGATGCTGTTGATCATCGCTAGCACAGAAATGGGGCGATCCATGCCAAAATTGAACGCTTCGCCAACCACGCCAGGCTTATCTATATTTTCAGCCAAAGTAAGATAACCGTTTACCGCATCCTTGACATAGACAAAATCCCGTTTGAACGTGCCATCCGAACGGACAACCGGCCGTTCGCCGCGTAAGGCGCTGCGCATTGTGCCAGGGATTAGCCTGTTCCAATTTAAATCGCCGCCGCCGTAGAGATTGGCGAATCGGGTAACGGCAACTGGCAATTCGTAGGTGTGGGCATAAGAGCGGGCAATCAAATCGGCGCATGTTTTGGATACGTCGTAAGGATATTCGCCATGCAAGGGCGCATCTTCACGATAGGGCAGCTCTGTTTGCGGCCCATACGCTTTGTCGCTGCTAGCAACAATTACGCCTTTTACCGTTGGATTTCGCCGCGCCGCCTCCAAAACCGTCCACGTGCCTTTGATGTTGGTTTCATAGGTAGACATCGGGGCGCGATTGGCAATACCAACTTGCGTTTGCGCCGCCAAATGGAAAAGCGTGTTAATTTCATATTCGGCGATGATGCGTTCCATCGTTTCATAATCGCAAATATCGCCGTGCGCAATGGCGATTTTGTTCATACCGCCAGCGCCCGCAAGCAAGGATTTTGGGTCTTGGTCGCGGATTAAACCGACAACATCGGCTCCTCGATTTACGAGTTCCGCCGCAAGCCACGACCCAAGCAGACCAGCCACGCCAGTAATAAATACGCGCTTATCTTGCCAAAATTGATTATTCAATGGGGGTCTCCAGTTTCACAATTTCTTCAATCGGCCCAAACTTTCCAGGGCGGGTTGTCTTGCCAGATTTTTTCTAGCGTCAGGGTGTCTTTCATCGTGTTCATGGATTGCCAGAAACCAGTGTGCCGGTAGATCATGAGTTGATTTTGGTCGGCTAGTTGAGGCAGCACCTCAGTTTCCAGGTTTACATCTTGTCCGGCGGCCATCATATCCAACACAGATCGCTCGAAAAGCATGAAACCGCCGTTGATCCAATAGGGTAAACGCGGCCGTTCGACAAAGCCGGAAACCAGGCCAACCTCATCAGCCTCGACAACGCCGTACTGCAAGTTTACCTGAGCGGCCGTAATCGTCGCCAATTTGCCATGTTCTTTGTGAAACTGAATCAGTTTGCCTAGATCCACGTCGCTTACATCGTCGCCATAAGCCACAAAAAAGCGGTCGCCTTCCAAATAACGGGCGACTTGAGCAATTCGGCTGGCTTTTTCGGTGTGCAGCCCGGTATCGGCCAGCGTCACCTGCCAGGGCGGATGACCGGCCGTGTTGTGGTATTGGAGGGGTGGATAGCCGGTGGAGGAACGGCCGTTACCCGGATTACCCACCTGCAATGTCAAATCGCGCGACATCGCTTCATATTCAATAAAATAACGCCGGATCTGGTCGGCCCCATAACCCAAAGTCAATACAAATCGAGTCATGCCATGCGCCGAAAAAATCCGCATCACATGCCACAAAATCGGCCGTCCGCCAATCTCAACCAATTCCTTCTTGGTGGCCGTGCTGCCCCGCATCCGGGTACCCTGCCCCCCACAAACAATAACAACTGGAATGTTTTCCATAAAAATGCCTTTGACGTCTCTTTCAATTTAGGTAAAAACGGGTAAATTCTATACACCAAACAAACAACAATTCTCCCGTGTTCCCTTAATAAACCGCAGAGAACTATCCTCTTTTGCCAAAACGCATTCTGCGGTTTACCTGATGCGGCGATCATAGCACAGCCAAATCTGCCCTGCCACCTACTTTGACGCCCAATGGCTGGGTTGTTAGAATCGGTTTGTTAACGCCGTTGAGAGACCCGATTCTATGGAAAAATGGCTCCACTTCACACAATCGTTGTTCAAAGGACGACGCTGGCTAACCCCAGGCATCGGCGTTAAACGCTGGCTGCTAACGCTGGTCTTGGGCGCGGCTTTGATTGGACTGGGTATCGTGTATTTGGTTGTGATGGCCCGGCAAGCCAGATGGTTATCTTCCTCCCAATTTGAATTGTTGGCCTTACACGCCCTCCCCATCCACTGGCGAACGATATTGTCGCTGACAGCAGGCAGTGCAATAATCGCTTTCGCCATTTTTCGTTTGGGTCTCAATCTAATTGCCCCCTTTCGTCAAAATCGTCAATACGATGAGAATCTAGCCGATTCGCTATACGAACACAGTATCCGCAACCGTGGCCCGCATATCGTCGCAATTGGCGGCGGAACTGGAATGCCCGGTTTATTACGCGGCTTGCGCCAACACACACACAATATCACCGCCATCGTTACCGTCGCAGATGACGGCGGCAGCAGCGGGCGGCTGCGACAAGAACTAGGTTTGCTGCCACCAGGCGATTTTCGCAACAATTTGGCAGCGCTGGCCGACGATGAAGCGTTGATGACTCAGGTGTTGCAATATCGCTTTGGCGCCGCCGCCGACGGTAATGGCAAGGGGGATCTCGAAGGGCATGCCTTTGGCAATTTGCTCTTGGCGGCATTAACCGGCATTACGGGCAGCTTTGACGAGGCGCTGCTGGCCGCCGAGCGCGTGCTGGCTTTACGTGGTCGGGCGCTGCCTTCCACGTTGGCCGAGGTGACGCTGGGAGCAGAAGTGGAGATTGAGAATGAAGATGGGGAAACAGTCGTTCATCAAATCAGCGGTGAATCGGCCATCCCCCAATTCGGGGGCCGCATCCGGCGCGTCTATTTAGACCCAGCCCATGTCCGCGCCTACCCGCCCGTCGTCCAGGCCATCTTTCGCGCCGACCTTATTGTGATGGGGCCAGGCAGCCTTTACACCAGCATTTTACCCAACTTGCTCATTCCCGACCTGGCTGAAGCGCTGCGCCGCGCCCGCGCGCCTAAAATCTACATATGTAACCTTGCCATTCAGCCCGGAGAGACGGATAATTACAATGTGGCCGATCATGTGGCCGCTATCCTGCAACACGCGCCCGCCGATTGCGTGGATATAGTTTTAGCAAACAATAACCTATCTGTCCCACCAGATAAGGGCGGCGGCAAAACAATTTATGTGCAGCCCAACGGGTTGCCGCCCACTGCGCCCGAACAAGTCAAAATGATCACGGCCGATCTGGTTGATGAAAAACGGCCGTGGCGGCATGATAGCGAAAAGTTGGCTCGCGCCGTCATGGATTTGCTGCCTAACGGCCGTAAAACGTGACGCGAAGTTGCGAAGTTTATTTTGTGGCTACGCGACTCCGCCTCTTCGCCGCTTTTTGCAAACAATTTACTATTTCAATTACGTCATATTAAAGGAGAACTATAATGACAATTAAAGTTGGTATCAATGGTTTTGGCCGCATTGGCCGCCAAGTATTCAAAGCTATTTACGAGAATTACAAAGGTGTTTTGGACGTCGAGGCCATCAATGACTTGATGCCGGTCGAAACCAATGCCCATATGCTGAAGTACGATTCCACCTACGGCCGTTTCCCCGGCAAAGTGGACGTGCGCGACGGCGACCTCTACATCGATGGCGAAAAGCTCAAAAGCTACGCCGAACGCAACCCCGCCGATCTGCCCTGGGGCAAACTGGGTATAGATATCGTCCTCGAATGCACCGGCATCTTCCGCGACGCTGAAAGCGCCGGCAAACATCTCGCCGCCGGCGCCAAAAAAGTCATCATCTCTGCGCCCGGCAAAGGCGTAGACGGCACTTTCGTCCTCGGCGTCAACCAAGAAACCTACGATCCCGCCAACCATCACATCATTTCCAACGCCAGCTGCACCACCAACTGCCTTGCCCCCGCCGCCAAAGCGCTCAACGAAGCCTTCGGCATCAAACGCGCCCTAATGACCACCATCCACGCCGCCACCACCTCGCAAAAAGTGCTTGACTTGGCCGCAAAGGATTTACGTCGCTCACGTTCATCATTGGTCAACATCATCCCCACTACAACCGGCGCCGCCAAAGCAGTCGGGCTGGTATTACCTGAACTTAACGGCAAAATCAACGGTATGGCTTACCGTGTGCCCACCGTCACCGGCTCGGTTGTAGATTTGGTAGCTGAGCTAGAAAAAGATGTGACAGTTGAAGAAGTCAACTCCGCCCTGAAAGCTGCCGCCGATGGCAGTGACTGGTTGGGCAAAGTACTCGACTACACTGAAGATCCGATTGTCTCCACAGACATCATCGGCTATTCCGCTTCCTCCACGATTGACAGCCTCTCCACAGATGTGATGGACGGCAATCTGGTGAAAGTCGTCACCTGGTACGACAATGAATGGGGCTACTCCTCGCGCCTAGCCGACCTGGCCGCGTATGTAGCTGAAAAACTATAATAGAAGTATGAGCAAGAGATAAAGGAAGAGCTAAAGGAGAACTATCTCCTCTAGCTCCTCCTTCTCGCTCGCCATTATGGAACTCAAGGAACTAGAAACACTCATGCACGCCTTTGTTCGCAGCAAAGGCTGGTACGAAGCCAATTCCCCTAAACCGCAAACACCGCGTAATTTGGCCGCTTCGATAGCAATTGAAGCGGCAGAGATTTTAGAACATTTTCAGTGGCGGGAAACGGCCGTAAACACCCCCGAACTCGCTGGAGAATTAGCTGACGTCGCCTTGTACCTGATGCAATTAGCCAGCATAACCGGCATAGACCTGGAACAAGCAATCCTTGATAAACTGGCCCGCAATCATACCCGGAATTGGCCCACGCCATGAAGATATTAGCCGTCAGCGACCGGGTTATGGATCGGCTCTATCAAGCCGATGTGAAACAACAGTTCCCGGATATTGATCTATTGATTGGTTGCGGCGACCTCCCCTATTATTATTTAGATTTTTTAGTGTCGGCGATGGATGTGCCTATGGTGTATGTTTTGGGCAACCACGATCAGGGGCCGCAGTACACCGCCGATGGCGGAATAATAAAAGGTGTGCGTGGGGGGCAAAACATCCACGCCCGCACAATCCATTACGAAAACAAACTGCTAATTGCCGGCCTGGAAGGGTCCATGCGTTATCGTTCCCAAGCGCCGCTCATGTACACCGATACAGAAATGCGCCAGCAAATCGCCCGATTGGTTCCGCGATTACTGCTAAATCGGCAGCGGTACGGCCGTTACCTGGACATTCTCGTCACGCATTCCCCCCCCCTGGGCGTGCATGACCGCTCCGACATCGCGCACACCGGCTTCAAATCATTCCACACCTTCTTGAAACTATTCAAACCGCGCTATTTACTACACGGCCACATCCACATTTACCGACAAAACGAAACACGCATTACTCAAGTCGAAGAAACTTCCGTCATCAACGTATATCCTTATCGCATCCTTGATTTCGATTAGGCATTACGTTTGTTTATCCGTAAAATCTACATCCTGAAATTTTTGCAGCCGAAACATCAATCATGTCTATTGCGTCATGAAAACCACCCTACGATCCGCGCTAAAACCGGCGATTTATTATTTACAACGGCCGTACCGCCTCTTCCATGAATATAACCGCGCCAACCTGCGCCCCGACTTAATTGCCGGCCTCACCGTCGCCGTCATCGCCCTGCCCCAATCCATTGCCTTTGCCATCATCGCCCAACTGCCGCCGCAAATGGGCATTTACACCATCATCGTCGGATCGCTTGTAGGCGCATTGTGGGGTATTTCCAACCAGGCCCATTACGGCCCGGCCAACGCTGTCTCACTATTAGTTGCCGCCGCACTCACCAACATCTACGCCCCCGGAACAGCCAACTTCATGCTAGCCGCCGGCGTCATGGCCGTCATGGTCGGCATCCTCCAACTCACGCTAGGCGTCTTGCGACTTGGCATCCTCGTTAACTTTGTCTCCCATTCCGTCGTCGTAGGCTTTACAGCCGGCGCCGGGCTGCTCATTCTCATCAAACAAGTCGGGCCGTTTCTGGGCATCAGCCTGAACACGGCCAATCCCCTCGCCGCCCTGCAAAGCCTAATCGCCAATCTGTCGCACATCCACCCGGAAACAACAATTTTGGGACTGAGCAGCGCGATCCTCATCCTGCTGCTGCGTAAATTCTGGCCTAAAGCGCCGGGGTCCTTAATCGCTATCGCCATCGCAGCCACAGCCGTATTTGCACTGCGACTAGACAAAGCGGGCGTCGCCATGATCGGGCAATTAGCCCGCACGCTGCCTCCCCTGGTTAAATTACCCCTATTCGATTGGCCAATGATACACCGCCTCTCCTCCGGCGCATTAGCCGTCGGAGCCATCAGCTTAGTCCAAACAAGCGCCATCGTCCGCTCTTTCGCCTCCCAAAGCGGCCAACGCATCGACAGCAACCAGGAATTTGTCGGGCAAGGCATCGCCAATATCGCCGCCGGTTTCTTCTCCGGTTACGCGGTTGCCGCCTCCTTCTCCCGCTCTGCCGTCAATTTCAAAGCGGGAGCCAGAACGCCGCTCGCAGCCGTCTTTTCCAGCGCTATTCTCCTGATCTTTGCCCTGCTCCTGGCGCCATTAGCCGCTTATCTCCCGCTTACAACAATATCCGCCGTCATCATCCTCATCGCCTCCGGACTCATCGACCGCGCCGAAATCAAACGCATCTGGCGCGGCGCGCCCGGCGACGCGGCCATCATGGTCGTCACCCTGCTGGCAACGCTTTTCTTGGACATCCAGTTTGCCGTCCTTATGGGCATTCTCCTCTCCCTGTCCCTCTACGTCGTGCGCACCAGCATACCGCGCGTTCACGCCGTCCTGCCCGACAACCGTTTCCGCCACCTCACCTACCAATCCCAAAAACCCCTCTGTCCCCAGTTAGGCATCGTAGATATCTTAGGCGATCTATACTTCGGGGCGGTAAACCATGTCGAAGAAGCGATTCTGACCCAAATGGAGCAGAATCCAGAACAGCGTTTCCTGTTAATTCGAATGCATCGAGTCAACCACTGCGACTTTAGCGGAATCCATATGCTGGAAAGCGTCGCCCGCGCCTGCCGCGACCGGGGCGGCGAACTATTTTTGATGCGCGTCAGCCATTCCGTCTCACAATTGATGAAATCAACCGGTTTCTACCAATCACTGGGCAGCGACCATTTCTTAGACGATGACGAGGCCGTCAGTTATCTATTTTATCGCATCCTCGATCCGGTCGTATGCATTTATGAATGCCCCCTGCGCGTGTTCAAAGAATGCCAGAATTTGCCCAAGCAGATCGAACTGGCCGGTATTCCCCATGAACGTGAAATACCGGCGGGAAGCGTATTAACAATTACACCGCAAGAATTATGGAGACAAATGCGCGCTGACGGCTCAAATGCGGCAACGGCCGTTTCCCCGGCCATCATCGATGTGCGCGAACCGCGCGAATTCAAACGCAGCCACATCCCCAACGCCCATTCAATTCCGCTGCCCACAATCATGTCCGATACAGTAAAATTGCCGAATGACCGTCAAATTGTCCTCGTCTGCCGTACCGGCCGCCGCAGCCGCCGCGCTGCCTACGCCCTTCAACAAATGGGCATTATGAACATCGTCATCCTCCACGGCGGCCTCCTGGCCTGGGAAGCCGCCGACCTGCTGGAGGCAGTAGGATAGCGGTCAACTTGTTGTTTACTTAGCTGATTTGCTATTTCGGAGATAACTATGAGCGAAAACATTCCATCGCGTAACATTGGCCTGGATTTAGTGCGCGTGACAGAGACAACCGCGCTGGCGGCGGGGCGCTGGATCGGGTCTGGAAATCGCAAGGCCGCCCATCGCACGGCGACCCAAACGATGATGGACGCATTAAACACATTAAATATAAACGGCCGTATCCTCATCGGTGAAGACCGAGCCATAGACGGCGCCCCATTTCTGGGAACCGGCCAATCGGTCGGCACAGGGCGAGGCCCAGAAGTAGATGTCGTCGCCGACCCCATTGACGGCACAAAACTACTCATCAAAGGGCATACCGGCGTCATTTCCGTCGTTGGCGTTGCTCCGCGCGGGGCCCTCTGGTCGCCCGCTCCGGCCATCTATATGGAAAAAATCGTCGTCGAACGCAAAGCGGCCAAAGCCCTTGTTCCCGAATGTATGGACGCCCCCGCCGCCTGGACATTAGCTCTGATCGCCCGCGTCAAACAAAAAGCAGTCAACGACTTAACCGTCATCATCCTGAATCGACCGCGCAACCATGACCTCATCGAAGAAGTGCGCGCCGCCGGAGTCAGAATTTTACTGCGCGACGAAGGAGACACCGAAGGAGCGCTTCTAGCCGCCATGCCCAACACCGGCGTAGATTTGCTCATGGGAATTGGCGGAGCCGCTCAAGGGGCCATCTCAGCGCTGGCCGTAAAGGCATTAAATGGCGGTATTCTCTCCCGCTTAGCCCCACAATCCCAAGCCGAAAAAGAGGCCATCCACGCCGCCGGTTTAGATGAAAAGCGCATTCGCACCTGCCGCGAGATGGTTTTTAGCGATGAATTATTTTTTGCGGCAACCGGCATTACAGATAGCTTGCTGTTATCCGCGCTGCAATTTCATGGTATGCACGCCGAAACGTATTCTTTGCTCATTCGTTCCGAGACAGGAACGCGCCGCTTCATTCACGCCGAGCACGCAGCCCGCGTCTAATTGAAAAACAGGACGATTAGCCTATGTCATATGATTTTAACGAACCCAACGACTTCGACGCCCCTCAGGAACGCCGCTTTCCCTGGAGAGCAGCGTTATATTTGACTGTTGTTATGGCGTTGATCGTGGGGCTGTTATGGTCGGCAATCAGCGGATTGGCCTGGTTGATTGGACAGTCGCAGCCCAAAACGGCCGTCGTCAACCCCACGCCCACACAGCCCGCCGCGCCAACTGCTGCCGAAACATCCGTCCCCTCATCCGTTTCTGATTCAGAAGCGTCGCTAAACCGCATCGTCTTCATCAATGCCGAAGGGCAAGTAGAAACCATCGCGCCCGATGGCAGCGAGCGGCGACAAATCAGCGATGAGGCGGCCACATTCCTGTTCCCGGCTTGGTCGCCCACGGGCGATTACGTGGCCGCCATCGGCGGCGGCGGCATTTATCGCCTCACCGACGACGCCCAAATGGATGCAATGGAGCTTTACGCCGGTCGCAGCCAACGGCCGTTCTACCTCTACTGGTCGCCAGACGGCCGTTCCCTCACCTTCCTTGCCAACCATCCCCAGGGCATCGCCCTCCACCTGGCCCCCTCTGACCGCGCCAACGCCAGCCGCTTACTGGCTGTGGGCAGCCCGTTTTACTGGGATTGGACGGCCGATTCCAGCCAAATCTTGATGCACACCGGTTTTAGCGGCAGCGAGGCGCGGCTGGCCCTGTTGGACGTGGACAGCGGGCAGGGCGGCCCCAACACCGCCATACCCGGCCATTTCCAGGCGCCCGACATTTCCAGCGACGGCCGTTACTGGGCCTACGCCGAACTCGATGACGTCGGCATAAGCTGGCTTGTTACCGCCGAAGTTGAAACCGGCGCCCGGCAACGCCAGCGACATGCCGGGCAAGCGGCCCTAAGCTGGAGCCCGACAGCCAACCAATTGGCCTTCACCAGCGGCGGCGAGGGCCGATTAGATTTTGCCGGCCCGCTGCGATTAATGGACGCGGCCACGGGGGAATCCCGGTTGTTAAGCCGCGATATGGTCTTGGCTTTCTTTTGGTCGCCAGACGGCCGTTACCTGACCGCCATCACCCTGGAAAGCGAAAACGAAGGAACAATTGCCGCCGCCAAACAGCCTCATCTGGGCAAACCAACCCAACAATCCCATCCGGCCCTCAACTTTAACCTGATTCTAATTGATGTTACCAGCGGCGAGAGACGCACGCTGCTCGCTTTCCAACCCACTTTTTCTTTCCTCACCCAATTCTTGCCTTACTTTGACCAATATGCCCGCAGCCATCG
>JANTGY010000035.1 GCA_024762695.1 Anaerolineae bacterium | reverse complement strand
GCGGAGTGGCGTCTTATCGTTTAACAACGGTACTCCGCAGACTGCGTACCTAACTACGAACGGGGTATAAGGATTAGTTCGTAGTAAGCCACGCAGTCCGCGGAGTGGCGTCTTATCGTTTAACAACGGTACTCCGCAGACTGCGTTCCTAACTACGAACGGGGTATAAGGATTAGTTCGTAGTAAGCCACGTAGTCCGCGGAGTGGTGTCTTATCGTTTAACAACGGTACTCTGCAGACTGCGTACCTAACTACGAACGGGGTTATGAGGATGAGGAAATGATTATTTTAGGACGGGTGATTGTTGGTTTTGGTATGTTGGCGTTGGGGCGTCAGTTGTTTTGGTTGTTTGTGGGCGGAATTGGTTTTTTATTTGGCCTCAACGTAGCTGGAAATCTGCTTACAGGCCAATCAGAGATGACGACGCTGCTTTTTGCATTGGTCATTGGATTGATTGGGGCGGTGGCGGCGTTATTTATACAGCGTTTGGCGGTAAATACGGCCGGTTTTATCGGCGGCGGTGTGATTGCGGTGCAGTTGGTTGAGGCGATGGCGTTAGAAGTGGGGTCAACGCTGGTTCCATTTATTGTGGGCGGCGTGATTGGCCTTATTTTGGTCTCGATTTTGTTTGATTGGGCGTTGATTGTGCTGTCGTCGTTGGCTGGGGGACAGGTGATTGTGGAGGCGGTGGGGTGGGAACGGCCGTTGTCCCTCATTATGATCGTCGTTTTTGCAGTCGCTGGCATCGCCATCCAGGCCAGCCAGATGCAGCGCGAGGGGAAAAGTAATTAGCTATGATGGAGGAACCCTGTGACATCCAAAATCACAAAAGAAGAAATTGACGCCATTGTCAACCAGAAAAACCTGCTGATTCGTAACCTGCAAATCACACTGGGCTATTACAAAGTGGGGCGACGGCTGCGAAAATTCCTGGGCGACAGCAATGTCAATTGGTTTGGCTTTGGCTGCTACGCCTCCAAAACGGCCGGACAAGCCCTGCGTCACGAAATCCTCCCCGGCCCCCTCAAATCAGCCATGATTCGCGCCGCCGGTTACGACAACACCTACATGTACCTCCACAACGTCCTGGAAAAAGACGACCCCACCGCGCCCAATCCCGACAGCTTGCTAGCCGAGGTCTTGTCGCGGGTCAGCTTGCTGGTTTCCAAAGGCAATCTGATGATATTTGAGGAGTTAGCCTGGCCCTTTGTGGATTTGGTGGCTACGTTCAAAAGGCATTGGGAGCCAAACGAGGCTGAGCTTCAACCGTTTCTGGATAAACATCTCACCCCTGGCCCGTTTGAAGAAGGCGGCCAAGATTTATTGCGCGAATCCTTCACCTGCTTCTATCGGGCGCGTTTTGAAACCAACAAGAAGAAAAAAGCGGAGCTGATTTACATGGGCAACATGCTGCTGGGCTTTCATGAACAATCCCGGCTTCAACCTGTTATCGAAGCGGCGCTTGCTGTGCCTTTTGACGTATTTACCGAGGGCTTAATTCCTGATAGCGACGATTCATTGCGGAAAAAAGTGGCGCGGCGTACCATCGGCTTCTCGCGACAGATGGTCTTGCGTACCGTCACCCGCATGACGATGACCTATTCCCTGCCCACCCGCGAGCTAAAATTGGGTAAAGATTTGGTCGCGCCTACCGGCCTCATCAACTTCCCCCCTGAACTACGCGCCATCGAACATCCACGCTGCCGCGAACTGGTACTCCAATTCACCTCTAAAGCGGATACGCTCTCTGGCAGCGCGGCCGGTAATTGGGGCAGTCTGGCGGACAGGATGAATTTCCTGGTTGATTTTTTCCGCAGCTACCAGCACTACAAGCCGCTTTTCCAGAAACCATTTATGGATAATCAGATACCAGTCATCGAAGCAGGGCAATTTCCGGGAGGGCCATTGTAGTTTGGTTCAACTTGATAGTGAATCCATGTAGTCCCAGGCAGCTAATTCAGGATGCTCGACGCCAAGCTGCGTGAGCAAAATCTTGATTTGGGTGCGGTGTTCAATGCCGTGATAAAGCGCTTGCAATAACACCGTCCAATTATAAAAGCGATACGATTTGCCTTGCACTTCGACGTCGTGGCGTGTGGCTGGATCAACTTGGCTGGCAATAGCGATGAATTGGTTTCCTGATAGCTGCGCTTTCGCCAGCAGTTCGCTCATGGGCATATTGTCCCAATCAAGGTCGTCTGCCCAGGGACGCGCGCCTGTTAAACGGTTGAGGTAGCCGCCTTCGGCACGGATGATGTGGACGAGCGTAGGCTGAATGCGTCCGAAAACGCCCGCCATTTCGGTTTCCAACTGCTCATCAGCCAGGTTGCTGCATAGCTTGATTAGCTCCGTGTTGGCCCAAAGATTGTATGCAAACATCTTGTCGATGGGGTTGATTTGTTCTTCTTGCATGGCAATTCTCCTATTCGCATCATTTCCAGGCTGTTATGCCATCCAATGCTGCTTTTTCATCGTCGGTTAGCTTGACTTCGGCCCCTTTCATGGTGTCTTCTAATTGTTCGATTGTGTTGGCCCCGATGATGGCGGAGGAAACGGCCGTATTTCCCAACACCCACGCAATCGCCGTCTGAGCAATCGTGGCGTCGTGTTCATTGCCAATCTCCTCCAACTTCTCAATCGCGCTAAACCCCTGCTCGTTCATGTAGCGGCGGCGCACGCCGTCGGCGCGGGGCGTGTCGGGCATGGGCGTATCGCGGCGGTATTTGCCGGTGAGGAAGCCGCCCGCCAGCGGGCTGTACGGAATCACGCCGATGCCCTGATCCAGGCACAGCGGCTGCAACTCCCGCTCAAACTCGGCGCGATGCACCAGCGAGTAATGAGGCTGTAAGCTGTCAAAGCGGGCCAGATTCTTCAAGTCGCTAATCCAGAGGGATTTGGCTAGCAGCCACGCCGGATAATTGGAACAGCCGATGTAGCGCACCATCCCGGCACGTACCAAATCGTTGAGCGCCGTCATCGTTTCGTCTAGCGGCGTTTCGTCATCGGGGAAATGGACTTGATACAGGTCGATGTAATCGGTTTGCAGCCGGTCTAAGCTGGCTTCGACGGCGTCCATAATGTGCTGGCGGGAGAGGCCCTGGTCGTTGGGGCCGTCGCCCATTGGGCCGCGCACTTTGGTGGCCAGGATGATGTCTTGACGACGGCCGTTGCCCTCAGCCAGCCAATTGCCAATGATTTCTTCACTCACGCCGCCGTCGTTACCGTCTACCCAGCGCGAGTAGATGTCGGCCGTGTCAAAGAAATTGCAGCCCAACTCGACGGCGCGGTTCATAATGGTGTGACTGGTGGGTTGATCGGCCGTCCAGCCAAACTGCATGGTTCCTAAACAAATTGTTGAAACTTTGAGGCCGGTACGGCCAAGGCGTCTGTATTCCATTTTTTACCTCGTATCAAATGTTTGTAGTCCGGTACGTAGTCGCGCAGTTCAGCGACGGCGTACCGCCTGTCTTTTCATACGCCACTCCGAAGACTGCGTGGCTAACTACGAGCGGAGCCTCGTATCAAATGTTTGTAGTCAGGTACGTAGTCGCGTAGTTCAGCGACGGCGTACCGTCTGTCTTTTCAAGTGCCACTCCGAAGACTGCTTGGCTAACTGCGAGCGGCTGCTCTTTAAGGTTCTGGCGTGGCTGTTGCGGCTGCTTCTGTTTCTGCGGTAGCAGTGGCGGCGGCAGATTCTTCCAGGGCGGCGGCTTCGGCGGCGGCACGCGCCGCCGCTTCGCGCTTGGAGCGGTCTTCCGGATTTTCCAGGTTCGGGTTATTGATGTTAAAGTAGTTATAGGTGGCCCGCGATACTTCACGAAGAATAGGGAAGCCGATTTCATAAGGTAGCCAGTCGCTGTCGGGCGCTGTGACGTATTCGACGATGACGTAATCACCGCCGGGGGAAAAGACGATGCCTGCGTCGCCGTGGGTGACGAAATCCCAGCCGTGTTTGTGGGAGACGGGTACGTCTTCCGGTACGCCAAAGCGGATGAGGTTGCCCTCTTCGTTGCGAATCATCAGATCAATGATGGCCTGGCATTCATCGGGCGTGATTTCGCCGGGATAGACGGCCAGCAGCCCACCGCCGCCTTTGGCGCAGTGGTAAATCATCCCCAGCAGCGTGCCCATCTCTTCGGCGGTGGTTTGCATGGCGCTGTCGGGGCGGGTGGGCAGGTCGGGTTGGCTGTTGGCCGGGGTGACGTAGGTGCTTGGTCGGTTGGGGACGGGGTTGGCGTCATAGGGAATTGCCATGAAGGTGTTGACCAATCCCAAGCGGCGGGCGGATTCAGTGATGACAGCCGCGCCTTCGTAAGTATTGTTTTGTCCGGCAGCGACATGGAGCAGTAGATTGGCTCCGTAATTGCTAGAGCGGATGGCGGTATCTTCAAACAGCCCCTGCGTAAAAGCGTCGGGTGGGCCGTCTATAGCGCGATATGCTTCCACAAAAATGAGGATTTTGAGGATGCTTAGGCCGGAGATGGCGACATCTTCATTGATGCCTAACTCATCGCCAGTTTGCAAATCCATAATAAAGACGCTGCCCACGCCGCTGAAAGCATCTAGCTGCCCTTCCAGATTGGCGCGTAAACTTTCCAGACTGAATTGGGGCGCGTCCTGAGCGTTAATGATGAGATGTGCCTCGCGGTTGTCGGGTCGATACAGCGCGTCTTCAACGGCGGGTAGACTGGCGTCGAGGTTCATGACATAGCCTGCTTCACCAGCCTGAAAGGTAGTGGAGGCGGCCAGAAGCTGCGGTTCTTTAGCTGGTTTATCCAGAAAATTGGCGATGGTTTGAAGTCGTTCGATCAGTGCGGCGCGGTCGTGGCTGGCTTGCAGGTCAATCGAGACGGGTTCTAAGGCGCGTTTGAAAAGGTATTCGACGAAGCCTTGCCAAAAGTCTGGCTCGCCGTGAGCGGCTTCGGCTTGATTGAGCATGTTTTCGACGTCTATTTGGAAGCCGATTTCGTCCATACTGATTTCGGTGCGTTCTTCGCGGTAATAGACGATGATGGGGGTGAGGTAGCTCTGATTAAGCAGTTCGGTCGCTTCTTGCCGCGAAAGGCCGGATACGTCGAGGTTGGCAACGGCCGTCCCCTGTGGAATCAGCGCTCGCGCATAGTTGTACAGGAACAGTTGGTAGCCTAAAAACAGCAGGCCGAGGATGAGAAAGGTGATGGTTAGAAATCTTTGGATTGCTTTGAGCATGGCAATAATGAAAATTGTCCATTGCCAATTGTCAATTGTTAATTGTCAATTGGTTAGGTACGGCGCGTCGAAGTTGTAGTAGTTGTACACCGCACGCGAGATGTCGGCAATGAGAGGGGAGCTTGTCTCCCATTCCAACCAGTTTGGTTTGTAAAGTATGACGACAAGGACATAGGCGCCGCCGGGGGAGTAAACGATGGCTGCGTCGCCGTGCGTGTCGCTGATCCAGCCATGACGGTGGGCAATAGCGGTTTCTGGCGGGGCGCCCTCTTCAATTAAACTGCCAATCCGATTTTTTTGCATGTAATTGAGCAGCGTTTGGCATTCTTCTTGCGTAACCGCATCTTTGTAAACGGCGGAAATCGCTCCCCCTTGTCCTTCAGCGCAGTAGTAGATCATCGAAAGCAGTGTCCCCATGTCTTCGGCGGTGGTTTGCATTTGCGGTGTGGGATTGGTAGCCAGTTCTTCGATGCTGTTGGCTGGGGTTTCCAGGGTGTTACGGCCGTCGTCGTCATAGGGCGCCGTCATGAAGGTGTTGACTAACCCTAACTGGCGCATGGAAGCGGTCACCAATTCGGCGCCTAATTCCGGGTTATCCTGTCCGGCGATAACATTCAGGAGTGCATTGGCGCTGAGATGGTCCGGCTGGACGACGAGGGTGTCGGAGATGAGTTTTTGCTGGGATAGGGTGGGACGGCCGTCGAGCGCCTGATACACATCTAAAACTAACGGTATCTTTAATAAATCCATTCCCGACATGGCGATATCGGCATTGATGGCGCGCTCTTCGCCCGTTTCCAATTCTAAAATGAACACCGACCCGATTCCGCCGGTTAACTGCTCAAAATCTTGCAGCTTGTTGACGATTAGCCGCGTCAAAAGGTTGATTTCAGGGCGGGATGGGGACAGCGGCTCGACGATGAGGTGGGCTTCCCGGCTGGTGGGCCGGTATAGGGCGGCTTCCACATCAGCGAAACTGGCCTGAATGTTGGTTTGCGTGCCCGGCTCGCCAAATTGGAAGCTGAGGTTGCCTGGGACCGGTTGAGGGGGCTGCGCCGGTTTGTCGTTGAGATTGGCGATGTTTTGCAGTACATCACGCAGCGCTTCTCGGTCATGGGTAGCGGCCAGTGGGACGGGGTCTACTTCAATCGGCCGCCCCCAAAGAAATCCCCAAAACCCAGCCCAAAAATCTTGCTGCACACGTTGAAAATCAGCATCGCTGAGCATCGTTTCGCGGTCAAGCGTGAAGTTGGCCTGCGCCGGGCTGACATCGAATGATTCTTCTTGATGGAAGATGACGATGGGGGCTTCGATGTAGCGGTTGTTGAGCAATTCGCTGGCCTCGTTGCGGGTAAGGCCGCCCACATCTACCCCGGCGACAGATAGGCCCGCAGGGTAGTATTGGCGGAAACCAGCGTATTGGTACAGCTTGACGAGTAAAAATATGGCGATGGCGACCATTAATGAGACGGTTAGCCATTGTCCAAGACCGGGAGAAGACCTTCTGTTCATGGATGGGTTCTTTCAAGTTTCAGCGTTTCAGTTTCACGGCCGTTACGCTTGCCGTTTTTCTGACCAACTAACTGCCAGGCAGACTTAATCGCTTTCTGGCTCAACGGCGTTAGCGGCCCTGGAAGTTGGCCGGGCGAAAACCAGCCAGCTTCGATGATTTCGGCGCTTAATGTTAAGCGGCCTGGTTGTATGCGGCCCAAATAAACGATACCGAGGTGATTTGGACTGTTTTGACTTTCGATGTGTAGGATAGCAGTGAGAACGGCCGTCAATCCCGTTTCTTCCTTTAACTCGCGCAGAGCGCCCTCGGCTGGCGCTTCATGCCGGTTTAGCCAGCCGCCGGGCAAGCCCCAGGGGGTGTGCGGGTGAAAAACATGGCGCAGTAACAATACCCGATCCTGCTCATCTAACGCCACCAGACCGGCGCCGATGCGTTGTTTGGGCACAACCATTCGGATGCCCCAGGCCATGAAGTAATTCATGAACGGCAAGCGTGCCATACGGGCAATGGCGCGTTTCCAATTTGTGGGCAGTTGGCCTATTCCTTTTGCGATCGTTTACTCCTTTCACCTTTTTGGGGCAGTATAGCAAAAATGAGGCCATAAGCCAGCAAGGAGGATAAAATAGAGTGGATTCTCATGTGGCGGAGTAACGAAGGCGTGGAGTTGCAAAATCGCCAGCCACCGTGTAACTTCGCAACTTTGCCGCTTTGCAACTTTGGTTAGCGCGAACCGTATAGCGCTCAGATACAAACAACGGAGGTGCATATCATGCCTGAAACAAAATTAACAAGGAATGAAACCGACAGGATGATTGCCGGCGTTTGTGGCGGTCTGGCCGCCTACTTAAACATTGATTCTGTTTTGGTTCGCCTGGCGTTTATTATCTTGTTCTTTGCTAGTGGTATTGGTTTTCCCATTTATTTAATTTTATGGGTGATCATGCCTAGCGAAGCGGGATCGGAACGATCTGGTTCGGAAGTGCTGCACGACAATATTGAAGAGATGAGCCACAAGGTTTCTAGCGGTATCAGTCGGGTCGGCCGTCCTAACACGGTTGGCGTTATCCTTGTTCTGCTGGGCGTTTACTTTTTACTCAATCAATTTGGTTGGGCGGGGTGGCTGAGCAGCGTGTTTTGGCCGGCGCTGATTATTGGGGTTGGGATCTATTTATTATCCCGACGCAATCGTTAGTTTATTAGATTAGCGTCGTTTGCGACTGGTTCCCAAGCGGCGTAAGGTGGAACGGCCGTTTTCAGTTACGGCCGATTCCACTGTTTCTTCTGGCTGTTTCTCGGTCATAACCGGCAAGGCAATGGCGAACGTTGTGCCCTTTCCTGTCTCGCTGGTCACATAAATCTCGCCCCCGTGCGCTTCAACAATCCATTTGGCGATGGACAACCCTAAGCCAGAGCCGCCTTGGGAGCGGCTCCGGGCCTTATCCACGCGATAAAAGCGTTCAAAAATATGGGGTAAGTCAGCCTCTGGTATACCAATTCCTGTGTCGGTGATGACGATACGCGCCCATAATTCTGTTTTAGACAAACTAAGACGTACCTCGCCGCCGTCGGGCGTAAATTTGATGGCGTTATGCACCAGGTTGATGAAAAGTTGCTTGAGTCGGTCGGGGTCTCCCATGACGCGAACCTGGTCAATATCGGTGACGACAACATTCACCGTTTCGCTTAGTACGCGCACGCGCCGGTAAACCTCAAAGAGCAGGTCGTCTAGCTCGATAGGCTGCATGTGCAAGGGGAGGCCGCCGGAGTCGGCGCGGGCCAACAGTAATAAATCGCCCACCAGCCGGGCCATACGATCCGCTTCTTCTTGAATGATGGTTAGCGAGGCGGGGTCTGTTTCGCCCATACGCTTCATAAGATCGATGTTGCCGCGCACGGCCGTTAACGGCGTGCGTAATTCATGCGAAACATCGGCCATCAACCGCTGCTGGGCCTGAAATAACCGTTCTAACCGTTCCAAAGTCTGGTTAAAAGCCTGGGCCAAATCGCCAATCTCATCAGTGCGTCCCGTATCCGGCACGCGGCGGCTCAAATCATCCGCCTTCGTAATTTGTCGGGCGACGGTGGCAATGTCGTCTAGTGGTTTGAATAGACTGGGGGTTAACCCCACCGCCAAAATCAGCGAAGCCGTTGCCGCGCCAAATCCAATCAACAATGCTGTAAATACCAGCCGGTTAAAACTTTCATACGTATCTAACAGCCGGGCAACTTGTAAATAGCCGACAATTTCGTCGCCGTCTTGTCCTGTCCTTAATGGCATAGTTAAAACGCGCAGAAGCGTTTTGCCGTGACGCACCTGGCTAAATTCTGGTTCTGGGCGCGGGCCGGCGGGGTCCAAATACGCTTCGTAGTTCGATAAATTATTAGAACGGGCCACAATATCGCCATCTTTGGCAATGATCATCATGAAGGTTGAGGCTGTTTCCAGCGTGACTAGATTTTCAGGGATGGTGATGCGGAAAATGCCGCCCGGCGCGAGGATTGTGTTTTCTGGGCGCACAGTGGCGGCTAATGCTGTCAAATTTTGGTCGATTTCGGCCAATAATTGGTTGCGGGGCAGCCAATAAACGATGGACGAAGCCAGAAAAAAGGCAGCCGAAAAAATAATGGTATAGATGAACAGGAGGCGTTTTTGAATAGACACGGGCAAGTGTTACGGTTGGCTCGTCATCACGCAGCGAAAACCAACGTCCCAGTAAGTGAGCGCGTTAATATCGGCATCGCTCATGCTGGCAGGCAGGCTCTCTCGGGAATAGGTGTATAGTTCCTCGGCTGAACTTCTCCAGGAACCGCCGCGTAAGATACGGTATTGGTTGTTGTCGGCTGAGGCTTCTTCCACCCATTCGCGCATGCTGCCGGCCATGTTGTAGGCGCCAAAAGGGCTGACTCCGGCGGGCAGGGCGTCGGCGGGTTTAATGGCAGCAAAGAAACTGGCAAGATTCCGTGGTCTGCCAAAGATTGCCAGGTTACTGTTGGGTTCAGCGGCTCCCCAGGGGTAGATACGGCCGTCAATGGCCCGCGCTGCATATTCCCATTCAGCTTCTGTGGGCAAACGGCCGCCAGCCCAACGACAATAATCATTGGCGCCGTACCAGCTTACCCAATTGACGGGGAAACTTTCGCTGCCCACTTTTGGTTCCAATATGCCAAAATTGTTTAACAAATAGGTGGATTGCGTTTCAAAACCGGTCAGAGCGCAGTCAAATCCGCCGCACATATTTTGATAATCGCCTATATCGTTCAAAAAACTGGCGTATTGGCGCACGCTAACTTCAAACTGGTCAATATAGAAATCCTCGACCTCGACTTGACGGCCGTTTTGCCCCTCTTTATCCTCGCCCATGTCGAACGATCCGCCGGTAACAAACAACGCCGGCATATTATCTTTTTCCCGAATAAAACTCTCCAATTGGGCAGCTTGATTGTATTGCATAATGAGAACGGCCGGTTCAGGTGTGGCAGTCGGGCGATTGCTGGTGGCCACTAAGGCGTCGGCCGTTGCCTGAGAAATAACAGCCGCTTGCGTCACCTCGGCTACAATAATTTCCCGCTGCACCGTTGCCGTCGCCGCCACATCTTCAGCCACTTTCGTGGCTTCCACAATACTGCGCGTAGCCGCTTCGGCCTGAGAAATGGCGATTTGAGCGTCTGTAGTGGCCTGATCAACGGCAATTGTTGCCAATTCGGCCTGTTTTGTTTGTTGCGCCGCCATCAATTCTGCTTCGGCAATTTCTTGAGCGCGTATGGTGGCGTCGGCCCCCAGCGCGGCCAGCTCTAATTCTGTTTGTTGTTGCACCAGTTCGGCTTGGCGCTGCCTGATGTTAGCGCCAATGATTAATCCGGCTACAGTAATAGCAAAGAGGAAGATAAGGGCGTATATGAGTCGTTTTTGGGCGTCGGCGCGCGCTTTTTGCTCTTCGGCGATCAGTTCGGCGCGGCGGGCCAGTTCTTGCGCCTGGGATAATTCGCGCTGGCGCCGGTCTTCTTCTTGCTCTGCTGCTTTGCGCACGGCCGTTTCACTGGCCTCGACAAATTTAGCTTCCAACCTACTCAAATCCGTATAGTTTTTGGCCTCATCCAATAACCAACCGCGTAGAAGAACACTGTCGTCGGCGCTACGGCCGCGCGCATCCCATTGTTCGGCTTGCGTCGTCAAGCGTTGGCGGCGGCGCAGCACCACCCGCTCATCTTCCAGCCATTCAACCAGGCGCGGCCAATTTCGCACCAACGCTTCATGGGCGACCTCAACCTGATCATCGTCGGCTGTCTCCCCTTTTGTTAAATGTACTAAACGGCTTTGAACCAGCTTGTCCAAAACCCGATCAATACGATCGGATGCTTCGCCGCCCACATAAAGCGTCTTGCGAGGCACGCGGTTACGGGTCACTTCCAACCCCTCGCTGGGGCGCACAATTTGCAGCAGAATGCGCCGGGCGGTGACTTGTTCTTCGGGCAGCAAACTTTCAAACAAGGTGTCGGCCGTCTTGGCCAACGCTTGCATTACGCCGCCAAGCTGTCGGTAGCTTTCCCAGGTGATTCGGTTGCGTTCTCGATTGTCCCACAATTGCAGCAGCGCAAATTGCAGGAGAGGCAGCGCGGCCGGTTCGCCCAAAATTTCGCGGATAAGCTGTTCCACCAACCCTTCTTCAAATTTAAGGCCGATATTTTGGGCCGGTTTTTCAATCGCTTCCCGCAGTTCCCCGGCGTGCATCGCGCTGACCCGTACCTCGCCTTGCTCAAACATGGACTTAAAAAGGGAGACTTTCTCCAAATAGCTTTCGTAGTCGGAGCGCATGGTGATAATGACCAGATGGCGCTGACCGCGCGCGCGAATGAGGTTAAGCAAGTTGTTGATGAAGGCGCTGCGTTCGGTTTCGTCTTGACAAAGAGTGAAAGTTTCTTCAAATTGATCAATGACAATAACGACTGGGCCAGTGTTAAGCTCATTCACTAATTCAGTTAAGCGTTCGTGATTCTGGCGCAGTTGTTTGACTTGTTCGGCGACCCATTCTTCGTCGTTGACTTCATCGGGGCGCAGCAGGCGGGCCAGCCGCGCCAACGGCGTTGAGCCGGGCACGATGGGATCATAATAATGCCATTCCCGACTGCCGGGCAGGTCGCCGTCGCGCAGCCGAGGCAGCAGACCGGCTAGAATGACAGAGGATTTACCGCTGCCAGACGGCCCGATGACGGCGATGAGCTGGTTGACCATGACGTGTCGCAGCAGATCGTCTATGAGTTGGGAACGGCCGTAAAACTGATCCTTATTCTTCGCTTGAAACGCGTCCAACCCGACATAAGGACAAAGATGTTCCGGAATCGGCGGGAATTTTTGCGGATCAAACTCGCCCAAAACCGCTTCCGGGGTTTCCAGTCCAGCATGGAAAAGTTGATTTTCCCAATAATCCAGCAAACTTTGCGCCGTTGTACGCTCATCATCGTCATCCAGGTAAGCGCCGCCGGCCTGGCCGCGCCGCAAAAAATCCCGCACTCGCTCCCAAAAGGCTTCCGACGGCTTATCACTCTGGCGGCGTTCCTTCATCAGGTCGCTGTGCGTGTTCCTTAACGAAGCCAGCGAAAGAAAAGGAATGACTTCTTCTTCAGGGGGGAGAGAGGTTTCTGTACTGCTCATTTGAAGTTCCTCAACATCAGCAACAGTTCTAGCGATTCGCCGACTTCTTGCAATTCTTGAACTAAAGACAGGAGGTCAAAATCAACCTGGCGGAAACGTCGCCCTTCCTGACTGCGAAAACGCCGGAAAAACCGTTTGATCGTAATATCCGTACCATCTTCCAACGCTTGATTGAGCGAGGTGCAAACCTGAATAAACGAGACGGCCCATGTGTCCGTTTGTCCATCGTACAATCTACGCGCCATGGGGGCTAAATCGTACCAGGCGTCCTTTAATTCATCCATGCCTTGGTTCAGCGTGCCTTCAACGCGGCGTAATTCATCATCCAGTTCTTGCCAGGCATTATGGTCTCTTACCAAATCCGTTACCCGCACATTGAGGCCGGATAAGGCGTTGATGCTCTTTTGAATTTCATTTAGGTTTTCTTGTCCAAAATTAGCCTGTCCTAAACTATCGCTGATGGTGGACATGGCATTTTCCAAATTATCCAGGCGCAAAGCGCCAGCGGCGCCGACGAGCTGGGCGTTAATGCGGGATATTTGCCGATTGAGGATGCGGAAAAGGAGGCGTGTGCTGCTTTTCAGCGCCGCTAAATCAAAATTCTCAACGCCGGTACGCAAGTCTTCTTGCACTTTTTCTAACTGCACCGTCCAGTGCGCTTCCTCATTGGCAAAGGAGGCTAGTTGGACGGCTTGCAGCAGGTCGTCAATTTTACCTTTGACTTCCGGTTCGTTGAGTTCGATGCTGTCCCATGCTGTTTCGTCGGCGGGCAACCTTTTTTGGTCGTTATGAATGAGGGTATAGCGATTTTCAAGTTCCTGAAACAGATCGTGGATGAGTTTGTAATCGTTCATCAAGGCGATCTGCGTCGAGGCGGCCTCAAAATCGGCGCGGAAGTTGGCGGCGGCTTCGCGTACGCCGGGCGCGCCCATCAGCTTGATCAGGGTGGTAACGCCCCGACTGGCGATGAGGGTTTCTGTGCCGATATCGGAGATGTCTGTTGTTGTCTTGCCTTCTTGCCCGGTTTTGGCGCTGGCGAGGTCGTTCCAACCGATTGCGGGGCGGGCTTCGCGGATGGCGGCGGCCAAGACATTGAAGCGATGATGACGTTGGCTGTATTCGACTAATGATCGCGCTTTGGAGGAACGGCCGCCTGGGGGAAGATCTTCGTATTGGATGTCTAAATGAAAACAAAGCGTGCGTAATTCATCTGCATCAAAATGATGGATGAGCGCTTGCAGTATCTTTTTAGGATCGATTTCTTTATCCCCAGGGAGTAACGGGGAATCGGGTGAATCTGTCATACACGCCTTGAATTGTTGCCGTAGAGGCTGTGTGTCTTAGCGACTTGCCATGAATGAGAACGGTTGTGTCTTTTTTCGCAACAAGACACGTGGACAAGTAAATTATAAAGCGTGTCGGCAAAAATGTAAAAGAAGCGCCTTTTGGGGCGCCATGAGGCGGTATACGGGGGTTTAGGGGGCAGCCACAGATAAGTTGTCGGAATTGGTGGATGACCTTCGAGTAACCGTCCTTCCATACAGGGGAGTTATTGTTGGACGGTGGCTTAACGGCGCGCGACATTAGCAGTGACGGGCCAAGAGGATGCTTGTTGTCATTCAACAAAAATTTCTACATGCTCGCCGTCTTCTTCATCCATTACGTCTATGATTTTACCTTGTTGGCCGCTGCGAATCGCTTCCATAATCTCGTCGTAATTGACGCCTTCTACTTCCGGCGCAAAGCGGGCGCCCATTTTAATGCCTACATTGACTAATCCCATGGGAATGTTGATGTTGACTTTGGTCCGACCTGTGGCGGTGTCGGTGACGCGGACGCGGAACCAGCGGGGCGCGCTGGCGCCTTTTAGGGAGCCGGCAATATGGCTGCGGCTGTCTTTGTCGAGGGCGCGTAATAATTCGGCGCCCTCGCTGGCGCTGATTTTTCCTTCTTCTATCATTTTTAGAATTTGCATACGTTCTTCTGTGGTAGCCATTGGTATCTCCAAATTGAACTGTCCTTGATTAACAATTCTTGCTGTTGTCATACCTGCGAAGGCAGGTATCCATCTTATTTACTTTATAGGAATGGATTCCCGCCTGCGCGGGAATGACACGACTAATTTTAATAAAGGAGCAACTCTGCTGAACTGTTTGCCGCCTGTTATTGTGCGGTTATATCCAGGCGCATGTGTGTTAATGTGCGTCGGGGCTGAAAGTTGGCCTCGCGGAGAAGTTCGTTTGTTAATTTGTCGCTGTCTGGATGTTCCAGCCGAATGCTGCGACGGGGTAGGTATCGCAGACGACGAATTACTTTTGCCAATAAGGGCCGTTCTAGCAGCCCCTGCCATGCTGGATGAACCCTGAGTGTTATTTGGTGTGGTCGGCCCCATTCGCTCCAGATGCTGGCCAGTCCGGTTAATTGGTTGGCTTCATTGGTTGTGGCCCACACTTCCGCATGACGGCCGTTCAGAAAATTATCCATGCGCCGCCAAAAGTTTAATTTATACGCATCATGGGGCAACGGTTCCGGCCAATTCAAATTCAATGGCAGCGCACGCGCATCCAATTGATAAGCCGCCCGCCACCAATTTCTGGGTAGTTCGCGAATAGGTTGGACCGGATCGTAGCTGCTTATGGACGATTCAATATCGCGCAAGCGAGAGACATTGTTGGACCAGACTGTCATGTGACCGAGCGTTTTAAAGCGTAAATCGGCGTATAATTTCACCGCTGGTTCATTGTCCTTAACAACTTGCAGCAAAATTTCGCGTCCGTGTTTGGCCTGGGTCAATTCAATGAGCGCTAACATCAAGCCACGCGCAATACCGCGTCGGCGATAATCGGGGTGGACGGCCACATTGACGACCAGGAATCGGTCTTTTCGTCGTGTAGCCAAAAGAGTCGCGTTGCCAACGATACGGCCGTCTTCTTCCCACACATAGCCCAGCGCCAACTTGTTAGACATTGGCTTGAGCCGCCACAAAAAAGCAGGTTGGGTAAAACCAGCTTCGCCACTGAACAAATGTTGACCGTCACCGCCCAATTTATGGCCGAAAACAAGTTCCAATAATTTGATGACTTGGGGAACATCTTTGTTCAGATTAATGGGACGCGGCCCATCAGGTCGCCGTTTCTGAGACCGTTGCGCTGGCGTGGGAATTGAGATCACCATGTTGCTTATAAGTTAGCGGATCGAATGCCTGGCCTATTGACCCAGCCGCCGCTTAATCAATCTATAGAGTATGCTCCTTTACACAGACCTTTCCCGATAAGAAACGCCCGTGCCTCATTTTACCTCAAGTTAGCGAGTAGGCGAGTGGCAAGTGGCGAGAATCGTTAACCCGCCACCTGCCGCATCTGCCTTAATTCTCTAACGCTTCCAGCAGCGTCCCCGCCTCATCGGGCGAGATGATGCCATTTTCCACCATCTTCAAGATTTTTAGCTGTTCTTCGCTGGAGGCCCTGGTCTTTGGCGGCGTTGGCGGCTTGGGCGCTCGCGGCGGCGCCGGCGGGCGGCGCCAGCTTCGTTTGAGGCTGCGTTCCGCCTGTCGCAGCGCGCGTTCGGCCGCTTTTTCTGCTTTTTGCGCTGCAAGTTCTACTTTTTGGGTGATTTTTTCAGAGAAATCAGGCCCAAATTTCATCTCCAGGTCGGCGGTAAGACGATTGACATGGCCTAACATTTGTTCGTTGATCATCGCGCCAAGACCTTCGGCATCGAAGTCGAAGTCAAAATCGAATTGGCCGCTGTCAGCCCATTTTTCTTTGCCGGATTGTAACGCTTTGAGGATGATGCGGCCTTTAGATTCCAGCGATACGGCCGTGCCCTTATCGCCCATGCGTCCAACCAAACTGCCATCCGCTTCGATGACGTCTTCGAGTGGCAGCCGATTTTTGATTTGTGAGCCAGCGGCTGTCACGCTTAGGTCTGCATTGGTCGGCCAATAGAGTACGATGTCGCCGCCAGCTTTGAAGGAATGCTGGCCTGGATTCAAAGGGCCGCGCAGGCGGATATCGCCGGCGGCGTGGGAAATCGTGTTCATATCGCCGTTAAGGCCGCGCAAATTAACGTCGCGGAGGCCTTTTTTGAGGGAAACATCGCCGCTGACAGATCGTAAGATGACGTCGCCCATCACTTCGGCCAATTGGGCCATGCCTTGTACGCCTTTGGCGATCAGGTCGCCATAAACTGCACCCACGGCCAGGTCGCCGCAGTTGCGCACGGCCGTATCGCCATAAACTTTCTCGACGCTCAGGTTGCCGTCTATATTTTTGGCCGCCAAATCGCCGTATACTTCGCCGATTTTGACGGGGCCGGTATTGATGATTTTGGCATCGCTGGCGGCATTTTTCAGACCAACCGCGCCTTGCACACCTTTGATGATGACATCGCTGTTGGCGGTATGGATGGCCAGGCTGCTGCCGATGGGGACGGTTAGCTGCAGCGCGCTGTTGCTGGTCAGCGTTAGCTCGGCCTCGTTCTCATTAACTTCGTAGTCGTCGCCTTTGACGAGAACGGCCGTTTCCGCCCAACTGCGCACGATCAAGTCGCTGTGACACGCCGCAATCGTAATAAGCGGCTGTTTGTTCGTTTTAATTCGTTCCTGGTTCATTGTTTTCACCTGTACGCTCATTCCACGTAGACCTGGACATGCTCGTTGCTTTCTTCATCTTGCACTTCAACCAACATGCCTATCCCGACCTCGTCCATCATGCCGGTTAACTCGTCATAATCCAGGTCGGCCAGTTCAGGGGCGAACCGATTGCCAATTTTGAGGCCAAAATTGAGCATCCGAATGGGGATATTGACGCTAACTTTATTCTTGCCTGATTCCAAATTACGCACACGCACGCGGAACCAGGAGGGTTTGTCACCGTTTTTCGTTGGTTTGGGCGCGGCGGGAGCTTTGACGGGTTCAACTGGTTCAACAGGCGTGGCCGGCGCCGCCATTTCGGGGACTGGCGGCGTTTCTTTGGCTGTGTTTAAAAGATCGGCCGCTTCAGCGGCGCTGATTTTCCCTTTGGCTAAAAGGTCTAAAATTTCTTGACGATTGCTCATGATAAGTTTCCTTGTTAAGGGGGAGAGTGGGGGAATTCCCTTACTCTCCCTCGTGTAACATGTTCGTAGTAAGGTGCGTAGTCGCGCTGTTCAGCGACGGAGTACCGTTGGATGACGCCACTCCGCAGACTACGTGGCTAACTACGAGCAGCTAATAATATCTCCTCTGTTTTTATGAGTGGCGTAACGCTTTGACGCGGTTCGGGGCGGGCAGCTCTGGGCGTTCAAACGATATATGGATACGAATCCGAGGGATTCGATTAAACAGGTTGAAGCGACGGGATCTTTTTGGTTTGACGAGATGGAGTTGAGAACGGCCGTACATCGTTTCCAAATCCCGTTCTTTACCTTTCACACGGGCGCGACGCTGGCGGCGTTGATGATCCATCAGACACGCTTCTCTTTCTAAGAACATGGTGGTTACTCCTCGCATTCACTTTTCCCATCTATTTACCTTGTTGGGAATAGGTCAGCGCCTTAATCCTTACCGCGCAGCATTTGCAGCGCTTCTTCCGCGCTGATTGTGCCGTCGCTTAATTCAGCCAGGACTTCGCGGCGCGTTTCTTCCGATACGGGGCCAGGCTCTGGCGCTCCCACCTCATAGCCCATGGCCTCAATCACTTCGGTCAAACGGGCGCGCACGGCCGGATAAGAAAGACCAATTTCTTGTTCGACCCGATTGATTTTGCCTTCACAACGGATGAAAATTTCTACGAACGCCAACTGCTGCGCCGATAATTGGTATAGCCGCCCTAATGAAAAGTGACCTTCCAAGGCAGTGTCGCAGTTGCGGCAGTGCAGGCGGGTAACGTGCAGTGTCTCTTGACAGATAGGGCATTGGCCAATAACGGGGTTCATAAAATCTTCTCCTGTAAAAATATTTTTACTTTTCTTTGAAAAATTTACATCAATATCAAGAATTCTTGTCGATAAGTAGAATAATAATAAAAATATCGACAAATGTCAACTATTTTTATAAAAATTGACAGAATTCGTAAATAAATTTAATGAGGATATGAATTTTTCTTGATGGAGCGATTTAGCATTGGGTGTGTTTCATCTCAGTTGATGTATC
Source organism: Anaerolineae bacterium (assembly GCA_024762695.1). Lineage (GTDB taxonomy): Bacteria > Chloroflexota > Anaerolineae > Promineifilales > Promineifilaceae > JACKCC01. The sequence goes on along the minus strand of JANTGY010000035.1, from coordinate 64 downwards.
GGGAATTGGAATTCCCGATACTTGGCTCAACGTTTCGGGAATTCCAATTCCCGAAACACGCACT